>JAEPMM010000133.1 GCA_017643965.1 Marinobacter sp. | reverse complement strand
CCTCCCGGGGCGGGATCGGTTGCTACCCGAAACCGGATCCAGCGGCCTTCGTCTTCCCGCTGCAACGCAAAGCTGCCGAACGTGCGCCCGCTGAAGGAGGGCTCGTTACCCAGATTTTCCAGAAACACGGGTACGCTGGCTGCCTGTTGCGTACCGCCCGACAGAGTAATGCGCCCGGGCTCCGCCTCAAGGATAAATCCCGTCAGCCAGACACCTTTCGGCACCTGGCGCGCCAACGCCGACATCTGCGCGGAAAAGCCGGCGCTGTCATCCATTACCAGATTCTCCACCCGCGCCAGCAGCCGTTGTCGCCGCACGATCGTGTTGTTGATCCTCTCAAGAGCCGATTCAAGCTCAGGATCAGGCCGACGGGCGCTGACCTGCGCTGACAATTGCTCGACCGCCGACTGCAATTGCTGATTCTGCTGTTGCAGGCGGTCTTGCCGGGCCGCCAGCTCACTACCCTGGTAACGGACGAAAGCGCTGCTGATGGCGACCAACACCACCGCCAGCAACATCAGGGCAAGTGCACTGGACGCCTGCAGCCTTTCACGGCTGGGCCGCAGTTCTTCAGTGTACAGATTAACCGCCTGCGCGCCCTCAGGCGCTCCCAGGCCGGCGCTCCAGGCGGGCAGGCAGCGGCTGTCGAGCGGGCCCGGCAGCTCGAACGGCACCCAGTCAATGGTGTCCACACCGCCGGCCACGTAGGATGCCAGCATGGACGACAGCGGCAATACGCTGTCACGGGCCACCAGGCGGATAACCTGCGGGGGCACCTGCCCCAACTGGCTTTCGTAGTAATCCAGCGAGCGCTGCACTTCCAGCGCCAGGGATTGCACCGCGGTTTCCTGAGTGGACGCATTCCTCAGGTCGTCAGACATGACATCGAGTTTTCGCGACAGGTACAGCTCGGCGCCTTTGGCGATGACCATCTGGCCGTAGGCATCCCGCAGGTGCACCAGCGCAACGCCGCGCCCCTGAGGGTCCAGTCGCGCGACCAGATTGCGCAACGCCAGCTCGGCCACGTCCACAGCCACCAGCTCCAGCCCGCTGGATCGCACCAGGCCGATTTGCTCGGTCACCAGGGATTTACGCGCGGCCACCACGTTCACCAGCTCGCCACGGCCGCGGGCGGCATCGGGTGGAAACGGGAACACATCAGACACGGCGTCGGTGGGACTGAAGTCCAGAAAATCTTTCAGCTTCCACTTGAGGGCATCCCCCAGCTCGGCGTCGTCAATACCTTCAGGGCGCTCAAGCTGAAAGACCTGGTACTTGTCCAGCGGCAGCACCAGTGTGGTACGGACCCCCGCCCAGCCCTGCTCGCTCACCAGCGCGGACAACGCAGCTTCACGCTTCGCAGGCAGGCATTCCACGAACCCGACCCGCTGCGTCGCCATGCCAGGCGACATCGCCCAGGCGATGCCATCCGGACGCACTTCCAGGCAAAGGGTTTGTCGCTTTTGACGTTGCCGGAGGATTGTTGTGATCAGACTTCGAGCCACTCGCCAGCCTCAGTTCTTGTCATGATGGGTATTTTTTATACTGAATTACATGATAGATGAGAAAGTGAACGTAACTCTACGTCTTTACGTCAATTTCACGTCTTTTTGCAAGCTCGTAACAGAAAAAGCCCCCGATAAACGGAGGCCTTCCACGACACGTCTGAATTGAAGACAGAAAAATCTCAGAACGGGATGTCGTCGTCAAAATCATCCACCGGCTCCGGCATGCTGCCCTGGGACGGCTGGCTGTAGCCACCGGATTGCTGCTGCGGCGGCTGGTTACCCTGACTGGCCGGCGGCGCGTTATAGCTGGACTGCTGAGGACGACCGGCAGGGGCACCCTGCGACATCCCACCGCCGTCACCGCCGCGGCTGTCGAGCATCTGCATCTGCCCGTTGATATCCACCACCACTTCGGTGGTGTAGACGTCCTGGCCTTCCTTGTTCTGCCATTTACGGGTCTGCAGCTTGCCCTCAATGTAGACCTTGGAGCCCTTGCGCAGGTATTGACCGGCCACTTCGGCGATCTTGCCGAACATCACCACCCGGTGCCATTCGGTTTTCGGCACCATCTGACCGGTTTGCCTGTCCTTGTAACTCTCGTCGGTTGCAAGGTTAAGATTCACCACCGCATTGCCGTTGGGGGTATAACGGGTATCGGGGTCCTGTCCCAGATTACCGATAAGAATGACCTTGTTTACGCCTCGTGCCATGATCTGCTCCTGACTCTGTTTTCAGGGACAACCCGTCGTCCGTGCGGGCCTCCAAATTTCAAGAACCGTTACCCTGCCGGACAAATGGAAAGTCCGCAAGTAACCCTTTATCAAAATGCTGACGATCCACCTTCAGATAGGCCGTACCGGCGTCTTCAAGAATCACCACATCCTGAACACCTGGCAGCGCCATCAAGGCGTCATCAATACTATCAAACTGGCTTTGCGCCACTTCTTTCAACTGTACCACGAAACTGGTGGTGTAACCCGGCGCCGGCATGGTCAGGGCAACCAGTAACCACAACACCAGAACACCAACCATCAGCCACAAGACGCCGCTGACGCCGGCCGCCTCCATCAGCAACCCGCCGACGGCGCCCCCCACGAACGCGCCCATGAACTGAGACGTGGAATACACCCCCATGGCCGTTCCCTTACTGGCCGCTGGCGCCTCCTTGCTGATCAGTGATGGCAGCGACGCCTCCAGCAGGTTGAACGCCATGAAAAACAGGAACAACACCCCCCAGGCCGACACCAGACTGCCCGACACCTCGGCCAGCCCGGCTGTGGACAGGGTAAGCAGTACAATGGCACCGCAGAGCACCGGCTTCATCTTGCGCAGCTTCTCACCCAGGATGATGAACGGCACCATCGCAAAAAACGAGGTCACCATCACCGTCAGGTAGAACCACCAATGGTCGGACGACGCCAACCCGAGCTGGTTCTGAAGCAACAAAGGGAAGACCAGAAATATCGCCGTCAATGCCAGGTGTAACGCAAAAATCCCGAAATCCAGACGCAGCAACCGACGATCCCCCAGCACCCTCGACAGCATCTCCCGCGCGGGGTGGGTATCGGCGCTGACCTTATGCTGGTGGGGCGTCGGCACCAACCGCCAAACGATGAACATGGCGACAACCGCCAGCATGGCCGTCAGATAGAAGAGCCCGGACAAGCCGAAGGCCGAGCCGATCAACGGCCCCAGCACCAGCGACACGGAGAACGACAATCCGATGGAGATACCCACCGTGGCCATGGCCTTGGTGCGCTCTTCTTCCCGGGTCAGATCGCTCAGCAACGCCATCAGCACGCTGGCGATGGCGCCGGCGCCCTGAAGAATCCGTCCGGCGATTACAACGTATATGGAGTCGGCCGAGGCGGCCACAAGACTGCCAGCGGCAAACAGAACCAGGCCGAAATAGATCATGCGCTTGCGGCCGACCCGATCAGACAGCAGGCCGAAAGGAATCTGCAGCAGCGCCTGACTCAGACCATAGGCACCGATGGCAAAACCGATCAGAGCAGGCGTCGCGCCCTGCAAGTCATCACCCAGCAGGACAAATACCGGCATCACCATGAACAGGCCAAGCATCCGCATGGCGTACACCGATGCCAGCGCTGCGACTGATCGCCTTTCCAGTGGATTCATGGGGGAGATAATCCTCAAAACGGTTTCTGGCGGGACATCGCCTTTCCGAAGACCGCACATTGTATCAGAACCACACAGGTCACGGCACCGTGGCTTGACCTGTCATTACTTACCGTCACGGCTTTCGCCGGGCGGCGGATAACACGGTATAATCTCTGTTTTTCTTCGAGCGAGGTGTTATGGATCATATCCAGATCAAAGGTGCGCGTACCCACAATCTGAAGAACATTGACCTGGATATGCCGAGGGACAAGCTGATTGTAATCACCGGCCTGTCCGGCTCAGGGAAGTCATCCCTGGCTTTTGACACGCTGTACGCGGAGGGACAGCGCCGTTACGTGGAATCCCTTTCCACTTACGCCCGACAGTTTCTTTCGATGATGGAAAAACCCGATGTGGATCACATCGAGGGGCTCTCACCGGCCATTTCCATTGAGCAGAAATCCACCTCCCACAACCCGCGCTCCACCGTCGGCACCATTACCGAAATCTACGACTACTTGCGCCTGCTGTTCGCCCGCGCTGGCGAACCCCGCTGCCCCGATCACCACCAGCCACTGGAAGCGCAAACCGTCAGCCAGATGGTCGACCAGGTGCTGGCCATGCCGGAAGACAGCAAGCTGATGATCCTGGCGCCGGTGATCCGCGACCGCAAAGGTGAGCACCTGCAGGTTGTCGAGACCATGCGCAGCCAGGGTTTTATCCGTTTGCGTATCGACGGCACGGTGTATGACATCGATGACGTGCCGGCACTGGACAAGAAGCGCAAACACCAGATCGACGTGGTGGTGGATCGCTTCAAGGTCAAACCGGGGCTGGAACAGCGCCTGGCAGAGAGCTTCGAAACTGCGCTTGAACTGGCCGACGGCATCGCCCTGGTTGCCCCGATGACCGGGGAGGGTGAGGAACACACCTATTCCGCACGGTACGCCTGCACCCAGTGCGGGTATTCCCTGAGCGAACTCGAGCCGCGCCTGTTTTCCTTCAACAACCCTGCTGGCGCCTGCCCGACCTGTGATGGCCTGGGCGTCAAACAGTTCTTTGACCCGGAGAAGATCGTCCAGCACCCGGAGGCCAATCTGGCCGCCGGCGCCATCAAAGGCTGGGACCGCCGGGCGGTGTATTATTTCCAGATGCTGACCAGTGTTGCCGAGCACTATGGCGTCGACATGGAAACCCCCTGGGTCGATCTTCCGGACAGCTTCAAACAGACCCTGCTGTACGGCTCCGGCTCCGACGACATTCCCTTCCGCTATGTGAATTCCCGCGGCCACATCATGGAGAAGGCGCATCCGTTTGAGGGCATTCTGCCCAACCTGGAACGCCGTTACCGTGAAACCGATTCCCAGAGCATGCGGGAAGAGCTGGCACGGAATCTGAGCACCCAGCCCTGCAAGGACTGCCACGGCTCGAGACTGCGCCGCAGTGCCCGACACGTGTTCATTGAAGAGAACAACATCTCCGATGTCACTCATCTGCCGGTGGGCGAGGCGCACAGTTATTTCGAGACCCTCGCCCTGCCCGGCCGCAAGGGCGAAATCGCCGAGAAGATCCTGAAAGAGGTGCGGCAACGTTTGCAGTTCCTGGTCAATGTGGGACTGGAATACCTGACCCTTGAACGCAGTGCCGACACGCTATCCGGGGGCGAAGCCCAGCGAATCCGCCTGGCGAGCCAGATCGGGGCCGGCCTGGTGGGCGTCATGTACATCCTTGACGAACCCTCCATCGGCCTCCACCAGCGTGACAATGACCGCCTGCTGGCCACCCTCACCCACCTCCGGGACCTGGGCAACACGGTGATCGTGGTCGAACACGACGAAGACGCCATTCGCGCCGCCGACCATGTGATTGATATCGGCCCGGGTGCCGGCGTTCATGGCGGCCAGATCATTGCACAGGGTACGCCGGAGCAAATCATCAGCAACCCCGACTCCCTGACCGGACAATACCTGAACGGCACCAAGGAAATTGCTATTCCGGGTGAGCGCAACAGTGGCAACGGCAAGCAACTGGTGCTGACCGGCGCCATCGGCAACAACCTGCAGAATGTCACCCTGACCATTCCACTGGGCGTGATGACCTGCGTGACAGGCGTATCCGGGTCGGGCAAGTCAACCCTGATCAACGGCACCCTGTACCCCGTTGCCGCGGCGAAACTCAATAAGGCAACGAGCCTGAACCACGCACCCTATGACAGCCTCACGGGACTCGACCATCTGGACAAGGTCATCGACATCGACCAGAGCCCCATCGGTCGCACCCCGCGCTCCAATCCGGCCACCTACACCGGACTGTTTACGCCCATTCGGGAACTCTTCGCCGGCACCCAGGAAGCCCGCTCCCGCGGCTACAAGCCGGGACGCTTCAGCTTTAACGTCAAAGGCGGACGCTGCGAAGCTTGTCAGGGCGACGGTGTGATCAAGGTCGAAATGCATTTCCTGCCGGACGTGTACGTCCCCTGTGACGTCTGCAAGGGCAAACGCTACAACCGGGAAACGCTGGAGGTTCGCTATAAGGGCAAGAACATCCACGAAGTTCTCGAGATGACGGTTGAGGAAGGCCGGGAATTCTTTGACCCGGTACCGTTCATCGCCCGCAAATTGCAGACACTGATCGATGTGGGGCTGTCCTACATACGCCTGGGGCAGAGTGCCGTCACGCTGTCCGGGGGCGAGGCTCAACGGGTCAAGCTGGCGAAAGAGCTGTCCAAGCGGGACACCGGGAAGACACTCTACATCCTCGATGAGCCCACCACCGGGCTACACTTCTATGACATTCAACAGCTACTGAACGTGCTTCAGCGGCTGCGCGACCACGGCAATACCATTGTGGTGATCGAGCACAATCTGGACGTGATCAAGACGGCCGACTGGATCATTGACCTCGGCCCGGAAGGCGGATCCGGTGGCGGCCAGATCATTGCCGAAGGCACGCCCGAGCAGGTGGCCGGAAGCAAAGCTTCCTACACCGGACACTACCTCAAACCCATGCTGGAAAAATAAGCAGGCATAAAAAAAGCCGGAGGTTTCCCTCCGGCTTTTTTGTGACGGCAGCGAAGAACTTATTCTTCGCCTTCGTCCACTTCTTCCGCTTCGATATCCAGCGGACGGCCAACCAGCTCAACGAATGCCATCGGGGCATTGTCGCCAGCACGGAAGCCGCACTTCAGAATACGAAGGTAACCACCCGGACGCTCGTTGTAACGGGGGCCCAGCTCATTAAACAGCTTGGCTACCGCCGCATCGCTACGCAGGCGTGAAAACGCCAGACGACGATTCGCGACCGAATCATTCTTAGAAAGCGTGATCAAAGGCTCGGCTACACGACGAAGCTCTTTAGCTTTCGGCAGCGTTGTCTTGATCAGCTCGTGTTCAACCAGTGACGCAGTCATGTTACGGAACATGGCCTTGCGATGCGCACTGGTCCTGCTGAACTTACGACCACTCTTACGATGACGCATTGCTCTTATTCCTTACCTTAAACCAATCGGCGATTAACCGCCCAGAACCCGGTCATCACCACGGAGGCTTGCCGGCGGCCAGTTATCAAGACGCATGCCCAGTGACAGACCACGGGACGCAAGAACGTCCTTGATCTCGGTCAGCGACTTTTTACCAAGGTTAGGCGTCTTCAGCAGCTCAACTTCTGTGCGCTGGATCAGATCGCCGATGTAGTAGATGTTCTCAGCCTTCAAGCAGTTAGCTGAACGCACTGTCAGTTCCAGATCATCGACCGGACGCAGCAGGATAGGATCAATTTCTTCCTCTTCCTCAACGCGCTCCGGCTCTTTCTCGTGATCGAAATCAACAAACACCGCCAGTTGCTGCTGGAGAATGGTCGCGGCCCGGCGAATCGCTTCTTCCGGATCGATGGTGCCATTGGTCTCCAGATCAATAACCAGCTTGTCCAGGTCGGTGCGCTGCTCTACCCGTGCACTTTCCACGGCGTAGGCGACACGACGAACCGGACTGAAGGTTGCGTCCAGCTGCAGGCGTCCGATAGCGCGAGTTTCGTCCTCGTCCAGACCCCGCTGATCAGCAGGCTCATAGCCGCGACCACGGGCAACCTTGAGACGCATGTTCACTTCACCGTTTTCACTCAGGTGACAGATCACATGATCCGGGTTGGTGATCTCGACATCATGATCCAGCTTGATATCTCCGGCTGTGACGACGCCCGGACCTTTCTTGCTGAGGGTAACCTCAGCTTCGTCCCGACCGCCCATCTTGACCGCCACGCCCTTGAGATTCAGAAGAATCTCAATGACGTCTTCCTGGACACCCTCGATTGCGCTGTACTCGTGCAGAACACCGTCAATCTGTGCTTCAGTGATCGCACAGCCCGGCATTGAGGACAAGAGTATACGACGCAGTGCGCTACCCAGGGTGTGGCCGAAACCTCTTTCCAGAGGCTCCAGGGTCACCTTGGCGCGCGTGGCGTTTGATTCCTTCACGTCAATGGTACGAGGTGTCAATAACTCATGTACTGAACGCTGCATAGACGCCCCTATCTGCT
>JAEPMM010000055.1 GCA_017643965.1 Marinobacter sp. | reverse complement strand
TTCACAGAGAATTTCATCAAACTCCAGCGGATGCGTGATCGCCTCGCGCAGCCGAGAAAGGACTCTCGGATGCTCCATCCGGGCTCCGTCCCCGACCATCCGGCTCAGGCTGTACATCGACTCAACTCCGTACCGCCGGACCCCATCCGGAGTTACCTCTCGATCGAATCGCGGCAGCCACAATGCCGGGACCCTGCCTTCTACCACATGGGCACCCCGGATCGTGTCTTGGCCCAGCCGATCTAAGGCCTCATAAAATATTCCCTCTGCTCGCAGGACGTCCTGATCCTCCAGCGTCATCCGCCCCCGGGGAAACTTCACCAGCCAGTGATTGGCGATTTCAGGCTCCGAGAGAGTCCCCTCCAGGTAGAAGCCCCCGTTCCGCGCCTCGACGATCAGCAGTTTTGGCGCATCACCACCGGCACCGGTGGCGCCAGCGACAACCAAACTCTGCTGGTCGGCACACTCCAGCAGGTACTCACCTCGATCGCTGATGTCCTCCATAGTAAACGAGGTCACTTTGGACTCTTTTACTTGGGCCTCGAAAGCCTCCGCGGCCTCCTTGATGCGTAGGTTGCCGATCGGTGCGATGCACCCTTCGCTGAGCAGTTTGAAGTCGGCAGAGGGGCCCGAATCTCTGGTTACGTCCCAGTGACGGAGCAAATACCTTCGTCCGGCGCCCTGGGGGATGATGTCCCGGAGTACTGGGGCAACCGGCTCTCGGGGATACCCTTTCATCAAGTGCCCGGGAACATTATGACCGATGGCCCGCTCGTCCCTGAATGACAGCCCCTCTTTCGCAGTGGTGACCGCATTTACATACCTCCCACTGTAGGTGAACGTCATGTCACCTGCGAGGCCGGTCTTGGGCTCCAGAAACCGGACGCTGCCGGCGTCGTGCCACTGATAGTTCCAGTAAACCTGCACGGTCAGGATCTTTCGTTCGCACTGCATAGGCATGCCTAAAAACCATCTTGATGGACTTTACGTTAGCGATGAACCGTAAAAAATACCACTATGCTGATATATAAGTCGGGAAATGAGGCATCCAAAGATTACCAGGGTGATATCCGGATAAACGTAAGCGTTAGCCCGCACAATAAATGCAGCTGGACAAAGGTCGCCTCGCGTAAATTGAGGCTGCTGCCACTCAGCCTCCCAGCCTCCCAGCCTCCCAGAGAGTCCGCTCTACCGTTAACTCACGAAAACGATGAGAAGAGCCAACGACCTCTTCGCTGTCCGATTTCGGGATACTCGAAACCTAATAGGCCGGGATTGCAGTGTGGTCACAGGTCGCTGGAGAAACGCCTTTACGGGACAGGCGCTCCCAAACACCAGCGAGGTCGACATTAATCATGTCTTTAGTCCTCAAATTAAACTCAGACCGAGCATGAGAAATTTGCAAACAACATGATCAATCTGTGGTACGAAAACTATCTGGTAGGCGTTACTCAGACACTCAAGGATGTTCGCATACCATTCCGGGAAGAGGATACATGCTGGATTCAGGCGGGGCCTTGAAAGAAAAGCACTTGTCAGGCTATCGATGCCGCAAGACAGTGATTTTTTGGGTTCGAGTGATTCGTTCAGTGGCAATGTGTTCTATAAAACTCGTTCAACTTGATCGATTAGTACCAATTAGTAACGCGAAATACTAATAGTAATCCGCGCTACTAAACGCAACTAAATCGGATTGATGTTGGACAATTCGTAGCGACCATGATCAAACTTGTTGATCATTTGGATTACTGCTGAACAGGATCACGGAGCACGCCAACATGACGACAAAGCGCCCAACCGAAAAAGAGCTACTGGAAGGCCTCGATGCTCATACGGCCCACGCCGACGAGCTGGCAGAGCCAATCCCCCACGAGCTAACCCCGCTGGAACGTCTTAAAGGTTCCGTCAAACGCTACGAGCGGCCGACGGATCCCGTTTGGGACGACTATTTCGACTTGGAAGGCGTCAGTGACGAGTTTATGGAAGACCGAGAGCCGCCGACTCCTAAAGATTGTGATAAATAGCGCGCTCGTCGTCGCGGTGAGCTAAGAGGATGCATGCCAAGAATCACACGAATCGACCCAGAGCCTTTTTTCACGTTGCCGCATCGAACGAGCGGCCCTGCAGGTATACCCCTCCGTAATAACCTGCCATTTTACTGTGCCTATGCCTCGGGTCTGCCGGGCGACGTGAAGGCCGTTGTGTTTACCTCCGACCTCCAAGGTCGAGAGGATGGTGGTCAAAATCGACTACTAGGCGCCCCGTTGGCAGAGGCGCTTATGGAGTTGTCTCGCCAAGGAATCATTCCGATGCCCTATGCGGTGTTTCTATGCGGCGATCTGTATGACTACCCCGACTGCCGTAAACGAGGCGGCACAGGCTCTGTGGATGAAGTATTTCAGGCGTTCTCTGAGATTACGCCGGAGGTGGTCGGGGTATTGGGCAACCATGATCAGATGGAGAGCATTGATGCTACTCCAGGCAACACGTTTCTGCTGGATGGTGACGTCGTTACGGTGTTGAAGGATCTGCGTGTCGGTGGTGTCAGCGGTATCGTGGGCAATCCACACCGGAATCAGAGACGGACAACCGAAGACTTTGTCGTCACCCTGGAATCGGTAACTGATCAGGCCCCGGATATCCTGCTCCTCCATCAAGGGCCGACAGACCCGGAGCGCGCGTATCGCCGTGGTGATCCCGATGTGGCTCTCTCGCTGATAACGGGCTTTCAGGGGCTCACGGTATTCGGCCATACCCGATGGGACTGGCCTTGGCTCATTCCACTCGGAGATGGACAGGCTTTGAACGTCGATGGGCGGGTTGTCGTCGTTTTACCGGAGGATGTCTGAGAATGATCCGATAAGCACGAGAGATTACATCTTGGCCCTGGCGGGGCGGCTTGGCATTCGCTATGAGCGCACGCCGATCGACGACCTTGCCGACGTCATTACACACCTGTCGGATGATGAGGTGGAGCCCGATGATATTCAGGACTTACTGCAGACTTTGCATCGGGCTGGTGCCATTAATAAACGGGAGATGGTAGATCTGTTGCATCGGTATCTAACCGAGAAGTACTCGACAAACAAATGTGATCACTGATTAACCGTGCTTCCACTTCACCTTCACCGGATACTTGGCTCTGATTGGTGGTCAGAACGAACCACCAGTCGGAATCTTCGGAACGCGCCAGTTCAGAACGTCGTCACATGAAAAACCGATCAGCATCACGTTGATTGATCCAAACACTCAGTCATAAAGCCCTAGTTCTTGGTCCAGAGCACTCAATTCCTTGAGAGCTTGCAGCCTCTGTGCGCCCGGCATATTTACAATCGCAGGCTCCAAAGCCCAGTCCATGAACGGCAACAATCGAACGATGTTTTTGGCGTCGTCGATCCCGCGATGGGGGTTACCCTCGAAAGCCAGATCATGGAATGCCAGCGCATGCCTCAACCCGTTCTTTTTCTTTTGACCGGTTGTGCGCCGCCAAATGCGCTTCAGATTCAGATGCGGCCGATGGGAGATAATAGGTCCGGCCCCGTCTAGCAAGCTCTGGGCCTCCAAGTGCTGCCTGTCATAATTCCCCCAGCTGCACCAGACAAAATAATCCGGCAATTCTCCCAGCCAATTGTTCATGGCCGAAATAGCCTCTGGAAACGCCGGCGCCGCATCCACCATCGACTGATTAACGCCAGTGAGCTGGACGCAAAAATCGCTCAAATGGGGATGTCTCTTGGGTCTGATCAGGAATGAGGCGGTTCTTCCAATATCCCCCTGCCGGTTAGCCAGTGCACAGCCAATTTCGATCACCTCCATGTTGTGGACGCTTTGAGGCTCACCATCGGGCGTCTGACGACTGCCCCAGCATGTGGACTCCAGATCCACGATAAGCAGATTGTGTTGGGTTTTCTGGCTATTGCTGGACATTACTTCTCTTATGGCCTTGTGTACTCGATTGAACAAAATTAGTCTAACGCTTTTGGGCAAGGGAATCACAGGCCAGCCATCGGTGGATTATCTGTCTGCATAAGATGCCGAGTAGTCGTGACCCAATGGAACGCGCGCCAGTTCCTCAGCAGCGTCCAGCTGGTTCGTAAAGGGCCTCCGCCCATTCGTCTGGCAAAAGATCGAGTTCTTCCAAGAGGCTACGGCGTTTGTTGGGAGAGACAATCAGGTTTTCGGTATCACCGGCCACCTGTAACTCGTGGAGCGGAACGCACCCTACTGAGCGTACTAAGATCAGAAAATCCGCAAATCCAAGTGCGCTGAACACGACGGCAGGAGAAGCCCAACATCACCGTTGCCAGCCTGTAGTCAATCAACGCGAGGCCCTACAAAACCGAAGAGCGATTCCCAAGGCGGCTCTCAATGAACACGCATCTGCTTGATTATCTGACTACCGTCGAGCCCTGTAATCTCCTCTCCACCATTACCTGCCGGGTACTTACCGTGTTGGTGTGGCGACGTTTCTGGCCATTCTCGACGAATCCTCGATCGATCAGGATTCAGTCGGGACGGGCCGAATATTGGAGCTGAGGTGGTACCTTAAATACAGAGGGTTCGCGCAACATTAGCGCTCAATCGTCAAAACCATCTGGGGGTGAGCCATGCGGACCGCATCCGGAACATTTTGTTCTATACCACGCTGAAAATACGATCAGGTTCGGTTATGCTCAGAAAATACATTCCCAAACTTGGTCTCGATCATGAACTCTCAAAACGCCAAAAACGCTGCACTTGGGTTCTTTGATCTCCATGCGGCGCGAAAGGACGCAGTTCGCATGGCCGAGTATCGGGACCCTAAGTACGCTAAAGGTATGGATCTGCTTTTTGGGGGCGCAATCAAGCCACCGGAGCGCGGTCGTATACGTTTCTGAACAAGGCGCCTCTTGTATAACGGGTTTTCCTTCGAATCACCGCAAGAAGACTTGCCAGGGAAACATGCCGAGGTGCTGAGACTGGAAAGCTGGATACCTAGCCCGGATTTCTCATGAGAGGGTAGCGTAAGGAGGAAGGGAGCGGCTGAAAGTGCTATGGTTTCAGGACCTTACACCATCACCACTGAACCAACAGCCGCTATCCAAAATGTTACCTGAAAAACTGACCTTCTCGCCACTCTCTCGCCGCCAAATTGAAGCCGATTTCTCCGGTGGTCATATCACCTCCGATGCAGGGTTGCTCCTGCTTCGGGAAGTCGACAAACAGCACCGTCTGACTCAGCGCCTGGCCTCGGTGCTTAACGATTCACGGAATCCAGTGCTGGTTCGCCACAAGCTGGAAACCATGACTCGGCAACGGGTCTTCGGCGTGGCTGCAGGATACGAAGATCTGAACGATCATGAAGCGCTGCGTTTTGATCAGGCTCTGCAAACCGCGGTCGGCAAAGAGCGCGACTTGGCCGGCAAGTCCACGCTCTGCCGAATGGAGCAGCAAGTAACCCGTCAGTCGGTGGTCAAGGCCCACGAATTGCTGTGGCAGCATTTCATCGAACAGCACGAGACACCGCCGAAGGAAATCGTGCTGGATTTGACGGTACCGATATCCCCGTTCATGGCGACCAGCCCGGCAAGTTCTTTAACGCTTATTACGACCACCACTGCTACTTTCCGCTGTACGTGTTCTGCGGCCGTCACCTGCTGGTGAGCTACCTGCGCACCAGCAGCCGCAGTGACAGCCGCCACAGCTGGGCCATTCTGGCCCTGCTGGTAAAGTTCATCCGGCAATATTGGCCCGATACACGCATCGTGTTCCGAGGTGACAGTGGCTTCTATCGGCCTCGCCTATTGAGCTGGTGCGACCGGAATAATGTGGATTACCTGGTCGGCATCAGCAAGAACAGCCGGTTGCTCAAGGATGTGGAAGCGCCTTCACGACTGGTCCGGGACACGCACCAGAAAGTCGGTGAAAAAGTCTCTGCCGTTTACCGATTCCGCTATCAGGCGCGTTCCTGGAAGTTCCCTCGCTGGGTGGTGGCCCGCCTGGAAGAAGGCGAGCTGGGTTCCAACCCTCGCTTCGTCATCAGCTCCCGCTACGATGACGGCTTCAAGCTCTACTACGAGCAGTACTGCGCCCGAGGCGATATGGAAAACCGGATCAAGGATCAGCAGTTGTACCTGTTCGCGGATCGAACATCGAGCGTCCGGTGGTGGACCAATCAATGGCGGCTGATCTTGTCCGGCTTCGCTTACACCCTGTTCGAGCGATTACGAGCGCACCTGAAAAAGACACCCTTCGAACGAATGAGTGCTGGCAATCTGCGACTGAAGCTGATCAAGGTTGGCGCAGTCATCATCCGCAATACCCGTCGAGTCCGGGTGCTGATGAGTGACGCCTATCCTTACAAGCACGAACTCACGGTTCTGGTAAGTCGCCTGGTTCCGGGATAGATGCTCGGGCTCCCCCGGCCCGACGCAATGGGGGAAAGGGGGCAGTATGTCCGGACAACAGAAATTGATCAATTATCAGGCTGTGATGGCTTCATCTGAGCGGTCATGGCGGTAAACCGCTCAGTCTGCGAGACTGGCTGAGTAGCTATGAGAAATCCGGGCTAGTTTTTTTAAACATCATCCGCTCGCCCCAGCTGTCGCCCACTATTTGATCAATGGCCATCTGATGCCAACAATCATTTTTAAATTACTACTGCATCGTCCCCACGATCTGTTAGATGTGCAAAACGCTAACCCTGGACCCACTGAGCGCTGTATTTTCATGATGGCCGATCTCAATTTTTATAAAACCCATCCAAGTTGCAGATTTCAAACGCCCATCATTCTGGAGCAGCGCAATGCACAGAAACTTCATTTTCATATATCAATGCGACAGATAGTGGCGTTTGAAAGTGGAACGGGGTACGTCCAATCCGAGAAACAGTTTCGTTCAAATACTCAATATGCATCCTCCGGATACTCCTCATTGATCAGTTCATAGATCAACTCCGACCGAGACAGCTTACTGGCGACTCTCTGTAAGTCGGCAGGCGTTACGCTGGCAAGGCTCTTTTCATAATGCACTAGGCGACCAAGCTCTTTGAATTCCCAGTGGGAGGCCAGATAGAAATCAACAAAGCCTTCATTACTCTCTGGCGCTCTGGCCCAACTGCGAAGGATTCCTCTGAGGAAACGCTCAAATTGTCCTTCACTAAGCCTTTGTGCTGACAGCTCGCTCAGTAATCCGCGCATTCGCTCTAGAGCTTCTTCATGGTCCCCGGCCGGCGTGTCAGTGGTAATCCCCAACCAGCCTTCATGCTCATCCGCATAATGCCAGGCACCCGGCGAATAGGATGTTCCATCGGCAATGCGCAGCTGCGCATAAGCCATCTGATCCAGCAGATTACTCAAAGCAATCAGTGGAAAATAATCAGGGTCGCCCGCATTGCCTGTTGGAAACAGCAATCCGGCCGCTGGGTCAGATGAGTAGCCCCTCCAGGTTTTCTGGCCCGGTAGCTCCTGCGACGGAGTGTTCTGATCAGGCACCGCTCCTCGCCTTTCCATCGTCGCGAGGTTCTTTTTTGCCCACAGCAGAACCCTGGCTTCATCAATGTCACCCACAACCACCCAGAGCATGTTCTGAGGTTGGTAATAGGTTTCATAGGTTTGACGGATATCAGCCAATCCGATGTTCTGCTGCTGGTCGTACTCTGGGCAAATTCGGTTGTATTGCCGATCAATTGCGGCATTCAGTTTTGTCATAGCACTGGCAAACTCACCGCCCGTCAACGATGACCGCTCAAGATTGGTCGGCTCGCCGCCCATTTCCTGCCTCATGATGGCACTGGTTTTCTGCCATTGATCCTCAGTGAAATGCCCCTCGGTCAGTAGTCTCAGGGTAATCGACATGGTTTCAGACAGGCTTGAAGGAAACACCTCCGCTTCGAACACCGTTTCTGATCCGGCTACGTAAGCGTTCGAGTCGACACCGAGTTCCCAGAATCTTTGTTCAAGCGCCTTTTCAGAGAAGTCCAACAGCCCTCCATAAACCATGTGCTCCAACGCATGAGGTATCTCCTGACGACCGCAGTCAAAATCAGCCATTCCGACGCCCACGCGCACTTTGAACGAGACTGATCGGGCGGTGTTTCGTTGCAGCACCACAAGCTGCAGTCCATTATCGAACCGAATGTAGGTGGGTGAATAGAGTTCAGGCGCTGAGAACGCGCCCGCAGAAGCGCTTTGAGCCAGCTTGCGAAGTGGAGTTGTGGCTTGCGCCACATTGGCTAACGCCATCATGAACAGAATAATGAGCACCAATGTGGCGGGAGCTTTACGCTGGAACAATCTTGCTGAGAGGGAATACATCCTACAAACCACCTTGAGTGAATGAGCGACTTCCGGTTCCACTAAAACAGCACTCAACGACAGTCACTGTCGCGTGGCACAATGTAACTAGCCGTTAATCAGAAACAACCGGATAACAGGCATCGCCCCAAAGAGTGTCCGGATTATCCATCATGATCGTGAGGATGGATGGCACCAACTTTTTCATTAGCGCGACGCAGTCTCGAACCTGATCACGATTGACTGCGCTGCCCCAGGTGGCACCGCCGTGGATCAGTTGATTTCTCAAGGTATATATTCTGGATAACGCGATCCCGATTACCGTTGCTGTGTCCTGCCTGCCCAACGCCGTCTGCGCTGCAACCTTTGCCCGATCAAACTGATCCTGCCAATCTTCTTGAGTGAGCTTGCCGTTTTGATAATTCCAGAATGGCTGGAACACATAGCGATTATTTAGCAGAATGCGAATGCTTCGGGGGAACTCGCCCCAGGCGAGCTCGTCTAAAAGCCGCTCTTTATCCAAATCAGACAATTTCTCAAGAAAACTTCGGAAAGATACTTTCTCAGAGGTTCGGTATTCTTCCTCGATTTCCGTCGCGTAGGCCGCATTGAAAGCAATCCAGAGGAAGATGAATTGACCATCAAGATCCTCTTGCGACTCCGCCCTTCGAAGCCAACTCAATGAACGGTGAACACGCAGGCTAAGATTTGGATGATACTTTCCTCGCTCGGCTCTGTGTCGATGTTTTAACTGCTGATAATCCATACTCTCTCCCTGAATGTTGGCCTGCGGTCAGGCCAAAGCCGTCGGGTGGAACTCCGGCTTAAAACCGCTATCAAAAATACGAACAACAGAACTCGGCGTCAGAACATCGACAGTGTATGGCAGCGTATCCGGATCCACGGTCGTGTAACCAGCAAAGCCCCACTTTAATACGCTATGATTGCAGACGGCATAGGCAAGCTCGTCAACCAAAAACATGGTTCCATGGGGCAAATCCGAGATTGGGCTTTTCCAAGTCACCTTTTCACCACCGTCCAGCCTCTCAACGTGAAGCGTCGCGTCTATTTGAGGAGCGCGGACAACCTGATCACTGTTTGGAGTATTAACGCGACTCCAGGCATCCCGAAATTCGTTATATCGACTGCGCCTGCACTCCGCACAAGGTCGATGGCCGGCAGAAAACGCGGTCACCTCGTCGAAAAAGAACAACTCCGTGTAGAGCCCGGGAGACATTAATTCCCGCTGTCTACCTTTGAATTCCAGGAGACAGGTAATCCAGGCCTTGTTTTTGAACAGGTGCTTCACCTCTCGCGCTGAATTGTGTAGCACGCCTCTGTTCCCCATGAAATTGCCTCTCGAGGAACTGGTTTCGATGGTGCCCACTGGACTTACCCGATTCTGTAGTGGCATGGATACCGACTCCTTTGATTTTTTCTTATTGATGATCAACACTCAGACGCTGAAACTACTACATACCAAAACCAATCCTTGAGCTGTTCCCATTCCCCGTCCTAGAAATCGGCTTTCGGGAACGTGAGGTTCGCTTCAATAACGTCTTCAGTTGGCGAACAAGCAGGTGCCCTTCTCTTTTATCCGCGAATACCAGTGACGGATTTTGATCGGTTTCTTGCATCTGCGAGCGGCCATTGCTGCCCCCCCAAATATCCAAGGTATCTATGCCCGCTTCCTCGGGCTTATCAACCATTGAATAGGTAAAGACATTCTCCAGATAGATCAGACAGGCGTGAATGAAAGGTAGGCTTCCTTTGTCTCCTTCCGCCTCAATCAACGCCGGAGAAACCGTCACAGACTCGTCCTCCTGGATTGAGCGAATGACGCCGTGATGGAGCAGATTAATCGTGAAATTTCGGACGTCGTTGGAAATAGAATTCACCCGATTGCGAAAGATTCTT
This sequence comes from Marinobacter sp., assembly GCA_017643965.1. GTDB lineage: Bacteria > Pseudomonadota > Gammaproteobacteria > Pseudomonadales > Oleiphilaceae > Marinobacter. The sequence continues at coordinate 2,013 of JAEPMM010000055.1, read as the reverse complement.
TGGCCGAAAGTTGCCCAACTAACCTGCTGGCCGAGGGGGTCTATGTAAGAGTCGCCAGACAGAGAATCATCGTACTCGGCGATCAGTGATTCGAACTTCATGAAGTGCTAATCCCTGATTTACGCGAAATCATTCAGTTTCTTCCTTTTATAACTTTTCAGCCTCCCAGGTTTTGTAAGCCTTCCACTCGGCAACCGCCACTCAATCGTTCCATTGGTCGCCCCTCCATTCACAATGGTAGCCGCAGCGCTGGGGCTAGCTATAGAGCCGGCAAGTACGACAAACTCCCCCTCTGTTAGCACAGCCCTCGCATCCCTTCCATACTTAGGCGTCCGAAGCTCAAACACAGTTTCCGACTCTGATTCTGAAAAAGTTGGGCTCGGGGAGCTCGGTGGCACAGCCAACCTCTTTCCAGAGAACGTCGTCGATATTTCTAAAGGTTTGTTCGAACATTATGTTTCCAGTTTCTGCTTTGGCTTTCGATCACATTTCTTCTGAGTTAGCTCACTATTCAGCCAAAAAAGTTTCCCTAATCATAACCCCATAGATTTTAGAACTTCATTCTCTGAAACCGCCTCCGGTGTCACCACCGCATCTTTAAGCATGAGTTTCCCACGAAGCAAACGATCGAGATGGACGTCAAAGGCATCATACTCAGGATGCAACACGGCTGGCAGATGAATGCTCACCGGCTTAGTTTGCCCGATCCGATAAACCCGGTCGGATGCCTGTGCTTCTTTGGCCGGGTTCCAGTGCCGTTCCAGATGGATGACGTGGTTGGCACCCACGACGGTGAGACCTACGCCTGCCGCAACAGGAGACATGATCAGAACATTAAAACCCCCAGTGGCCTCGAATTGGGCGATCAGTTGTTTTCGGCTCAGCACGTCAGATTTTTTCGAAACAGCAGCCGTGTGTAGTGGTCAACTAATTCCGGACAGTATTTTAAGGTTTTCCTCAGCGGCAACGGGAGAAATGCCACCGTTGAACGTATGAGGTCTTTGCCGGTTGTAGTAGTCCATCAGATAGCCGCCAACATCTTTTTGAGCCTCAGGCAGATTTCGGTAACCCAGGGCCGGTATCCATTCCGATTTCAGGCTCCGGAATAGCCTTTCCATCGGTGCATTGTCCCAGCAGTTGCCTCGCCGGCTCATGCTTTGGGTCATTCGATAGCGCCAGAGCCTCTGACGGAACTTACGGCTGGCATACTGACTTCCCTGATCCGAGTGGAACATGACTTTCTCCGGACGACCACGCTGTTCCCAGGCGTGATCCAGAGCTTTTACAACCAGATCTGCATCCGGATTGGATGACATTGCCCAGCCAACAACGCGGCGGGCGTACAGGTCCAGCACCACAGCCAGATAACTCCATCGCTGGCCACTCCAGATGTAGGTAATGTCGCCGCACCAGACTTGATTGGGCTGTGCTACCGCAAACTCACGGCCCAGGTGATTCGGGATATCCGGCCGCTCAACGGTGGCCTGCTTGTAGGCGTGAGGGCCTGGCTGCTTACAGATCAGGCCCAGTTCGCTCATAAGACGTCGAACCTTGAAGCGACCGACGACAACACCTTCCTCGCTGAGCAAGCCTTTGATTGTCCGGCTGCCGGCAGAGCTGCGGCTCTTGGTAAACAGGCGGTTTACCTGAGCCTTCAGGGCCAGGCGCTCCACATCCACACGGTTCCGCCGTTGGCGGTACTCGTAATAGCTGGAACGGTTGATTTCAAACGCTTCACAGACCAGTTCAATTGACTCCTGCTCCCCCAACTGGTCTATCAGCGCGTACGATTCATCTCGTCCGACATCAAGAGAGCGGTGGTGAGTTCAACCGGTCAACGCAAATATGCTTTGTAGCTTCTCCACAGGTGTCAGGTAGTCGAGTGTTTTCCTCGGTCGTTCATTCAGCTTCCTTGCAAATTCATTTAACTGCTTCTGGGAATAGCCCGATAAATCGGTCTTCTTCGGGAAGTACTGGCGCAACAGACGATTGGTGTTCTCGTTGCTGCCTCTT
>JAEPMM010000442.1 GCA_017643965.1 Marinobacter sp. | reverse complement strand
TCCGGGCATTGCCTGTTCGTCCAGCGCGAGGATTCACGGGTTACTTTTCCAGCATTTCCCGGATTGGCTGGGGATCGTGTCCAGCCTTGTGAGCTGCCCTGAGCAGAAGCGGAATATTGCACTGAGGATCGCGTGCCCGGGCGTGAGCCCACAAATGAACAGCACGACGGCCGGTCCGGCAAAAGCCGAGGATAGGTGAGGGCGAGCGTTCCAGTGCCAGACCGAAAGCGTCAATATCCTCGTCCGAGTATTCACCGGGGGATACCGGGACACTCCTCCATTCCAGACCGGCTTCGGCGGCGGCCGCTGCATAAACCCCCTCATCCTCAAAGCCTTCCTCGCCTGGCCGCCGATTGCAGATAACGGTACGGAAACCCTGGCTTCGGATATCGGCAAGGTCCTCGACCAATACGGCATCCGCAACGGCAAACTCAGGTTCAAGGTAATGGATTTTCATATCAACCTCATGTCGGAAACGATTGATTGAGCTGTTCAGGCAGATTTGTCCGCGGTTTCACTCTCGCCCAGACGTGAAAATTGATCTGGCCCCTCGTCACGATTCCTGAATAATCCTAATACTTACAGATACTCAATAAAGGGATAACTATATAGCTTAAAGTTTAGATAAATAGAATGCCCGGGAAACGGGTAGGACGTGTGGCTCGTCCTGTTCAGGTCAGGAATGTGTGGCCTAAGGGTTTGTTCAGGGGGAGTAAAGAAGCGGAAAGCCAGAGCTTGAGGTGTAAGCTCTGAAAGCCGACTACCAGCATCAAGTTGATCCGGTATGACGGGATCAGGAGCGCCGCTAGCACTCCTCTTGATCAGATCCTACGGTTCAGGCTTTTTGCTCCGGAACCTCCCGAATGCGGCCATGCTCGTCAATGGCCACGTACACGAACAGGCCTTCGGTGACCTTGCGGGGATGCGTCGCGGCCCGGTCCAGCGTCCAGACTTCCACCTTGATCTTCATCGAGCTGCGGCCGATGTCCACCATCTCGCAGTAACAGCCCACCTGGGAGCCCACCCGTAACGGTGACAGAAACTCCATCCGGTCCATGGCTACGGTGGCGTTGCGGCCGAGGGAAATCCGGCCCGCCATGGTGGCGGCGGCAATGTCCATCTGTTTGACGAGCCAGCCGGCGAACACATCGCCGTTGGCGTTGGTGTCAGAGGGAAGGGGCACTACCTGAAGCGTGAGTTCGCCTCGCGGGGTGGGTTTGTCGTCGTCGAGCGCTGTCATGGAACCTGCCTTTTGCTACTGCTGCGAATTGTTGTACCCGCATGTTAGCGGGCTGCGGGCAGTCTGCAAGAAAATTTGCATACCATGATCTATATTTCAGTGACTGTAACAAAGTTGTCACAGAGCCTCATTAATCTGCCCTCATCGGTAAAGCAAATCCGACTATAAAGTCCAAATGAATAATGGAGACTCAGCGTGATTAAACTGAAAACCGCCCTTACAACCGTAGCACTGGCAGGCAGTATTGCCGCCGTATCAACTCCGGCCATGGCCCGCGACACCATCAACATCGTCGGCTCTTCCACCGTTTACCCGTTCGCAACCGTGGTTGCCGAGCGCTTTGGCCGTAACACCGACTTCCCGACCCCGAAACTGGAATCCACAGGTTCCGGCGGCGGTCTGAAGCTGTTCTGTGAAGGTGTGGGCACACAGCACCCGGACATCACCAACGCTTCCCGTCGCATGAAGCCGAGCGAATTTGAGCTGTGCCAGTCCAACGGCGTCAAGGAAATCACCGAAGTGCGCATCGGCGCAGACGGCATCGTTATCGCTAACTCCAAGGATGCAGCCAAGGCTGACTTCAGTCTGGAGCAGATTTTCCTGGCGCTGGCCAAAGAAGTTCCCGATCCTAATGGCGGTGACAAGCTGGTTGCGAACCCCTACGAGAAGTGGAGTGACATCGACGCCAGCCTGCCAAACAAGGCCATCAGCGTAATGGGTCCCCCTCCGACATCAGGTACCCGCGACGCGTTCGTTGAGCTTGCCATGGAAGGTGGATGCAAGCAGTTCGATATGATTGCCAAGATGGAAGACGAGAACGAGGACAAGTTCAAAAGCGTCTGCCACAGCATGCGTGAGGACGGTCCGTTCGTCGAAGCCGGTGAAAATGACAACCTGATTGTTCAGCGTCTGGCTCAGGATGCAGGCACCTACGGGATCTTTGGTTACAGCTTCCTGATGGAAAACTCTGGCCAGATCCAGGCGGCCACCATCAACGGTGTTGAGCCTACGCCTGAGAACATTTCAGTCGAAGACTACCCGGTCGCTCGCTCATTGTGGTTCTACATCAAGAAAGCTCACGTAGGCGTTGTACCGGGTATCCCGGAATACGTCGCCGAGTTCACCAGCGAGAGTACCTGGGGTGATAACGGTTACCTGGTTGATGTGGGTCTGATTCCAAGCCCGCGCAATGAGCGCATGGCAATTGCCAAGAGAGTGAAGGCGCTGCAGCCGATGACCGGCAAAGAACTGTAAGGTTCTCGTAGGGCACGTCATGGATGACGCAAAAGGAACGCGGGCCTCACGGTCCGCGTTTCTTTGTTACATTTGTATGAATATTTT
>JAEPMM010000309.1 GCA_017643965.1 Marinobacter sp. | reverse complement strand
CCGTTCCTGTGGCTGCTGCTGTTCTTCCTCCTGCCGTTTGCGCTGGTGCTGAAGATCAGCCTGACCTCGGCGGTGATGGCCATTCCCCCTTACGAGCCCGTATTCCGGTGGGTGGACAACACCTTCTCGGTGGTGGTGAATATCGGGAACTACCTGTTCCTGCTGTCCGACAGCCTGTATTTCGCGGCCTACTGGGGATCGGTGAAAACCGCCTTCCTGGCCACCGTCGTGTGCCTGCTGATTGGCTACCCGATGGCGTACGCCATGGCCCGGGCCTCGGCCCGCATGCAGCTGGTGCTGCTGTTGATGGTGATGCTGCCGTCGTGGACCTCGTTCCTGATCCGCGTGTACGCGTGGATGGGCATCCTCGGCAACCAGGGGCTGCTGAACAATCTGCTGTTGTGGCTGGGGGTCATCAGCGAGCCGCTGAAAATGCTGAACACCAACTTCGCGGTGGTGCTGGGCATTGCCTACGCCTATCTGCCCTTCATGGTGCTGCCCATCTACACCAACCTGGTCAAGCTCGACGTGCGTCTGCTGGAAGCAGCGTCCGACCTGGGTTGCCGCAGCCTGACCACGTTCTGGGCCATCACCCTGCCGCTGTCCAAGGCAGGCATCATCGCCGGTTCCATGCTGGTGTTCATCCCGGCGGTGGGCGAGTTCGTGATTCCGGAACTGCTGGGCGGGCCGGATACGCTGATGATCGGCAAGGTGCTGTGGGAAGAGTTCTTCAATAACCGTGACTGGCCGGTGGCCTCGTCGCTAGCCATTGTCATGCTGGCGCTGTTGTTGGTACCGATCATCCTGTTCCACCGCTTCCAGGCCCGGGAGATGGAAAAACATGGTTAAGTCACGAGCCTTCAGTTTTTCCAAAGTGATGCTGGTGCTGGGGTTGCTGTTCCTCTACCTGCCGATGCTGGTGCTGATCGTTTACTCGTTCAACGCCTCACGGCTGGTGTCGGTGTGGGCGGGGTTTTCCACCCACTGGTACGGCGAACTGTTCCGCGACCAGCAGATTCTCTCGGCAGTGTGGATGAGCCTGCAGATAGCCTTCTACTCCGCCAGCATGGCGGTGTGCCTGGGTACCCTGTGTGCGTTCGTGATGGCCCGCTTCCAGCGTATGCCGGGGCGCACGCTGCTCTCCAGCATGATCACCGCGCCGCTGGTGATGCCGGAAGTGATTACCGGGCTGTCGCTGCTGCTGTTGTTCGTGCAGATGGCACAAACCATCGGCTGGCCGGCGGACCGGGGCATGGCCACCATCTGGATTGCTCACACCACCTTCTGCAGTGCCTACGTGGCGGTGGTGGTCAGTGCCCGCCTGCGCGAGGTGGATCGGTCGATTGAGGAAGCGGCCATGGATCTGGGCTGCACACCTCTGAAAACCTTCTTTGTGATCACCCTGCCGGTGATTGCACCGGCACTGGTATCCGGCTGGCTGCTGGCGTTCACCCTGTCACTGGATGACCTGGTGATCGCCAGCTTCGTGTCCGGCCCCGGCGCCACCACGCTGCCGATGGTGGTGTTCTCGTCGGTACGCATGGGGGTGTCACCCAAAATCAACGCGCTGGCCGCGTTGATTATCCTGGCAGTGTCACTGATCGCGTTTATCGCCTGGTATCTGATGCGCCGGGCGGAGCACAAGCGGCAGCAACCCTGACGCTTCAGGGTCCTTCCCGGGCAATCAGCCGGCGCACCTGCGCCAGATTCTCGTTGGAGGTAACGTGGTAGCTGGGGGACGCCCTGGCCGCTTTGCTGAAAAAGGTTTCTGCCTGCCGGTAATCACCCTCGGCCATGCGGATGTACCCCATGGTGTTCCAGGCATCGGCCTCACTCATCACGGTGATCAGTGCCTCCAGTGCTTCGTCATACCGTTCCAGGCGGGTGTAGAGCTGGCCCAGGTTGCGCCAGGTGCGTTCATGACGGGGCGCAAGGTTCAAGGCCGCCCGGTACTGATTCTCTGCCCGGCTCCAGTGGCCGATCAGGTAATAGGAATACCCCAGATTGTTATGCAGCCTGGGGCTGCGGGGCGCGATGGCCAGGGCCCGGTCATAGTGTTCCCGCGCTTCCGGGAAATCGCCCCGCAGGTCCGCCATGATGCCCAAGGCGTTGTGGGCCTGCCAGCGGGTGTTTTCCGCTGCCACCGCCTGCTCGAGCAGCCCCTGGGCCTGCTCGTATTCCCGCTCTTTCATCAACATCAGGCCCAGACCTTCCAGGGCACCGGCGTGTTTTTCTTCACGCTCGAGCGCCAGCCGAAACGCCGAGGCGGCTTTGTCATGAACCTGTTTGTGCAGGTTGATGATGCCGATCTTGTAGAAAGTGTCCGCGTTGTCCGGGTCCAGCTCCAGGGAGCGAATGTACTCGAACACGGCTTCGTCCACCTGGCCACGCCGGTAGGCGGCATCTCCCCGGGCAACCGCCTCTTCTGCCGATTCCACCGGCATCATGGTGGAGAACGTCAGCTCTGATTTGCCCTCATACAGGTCGGTGTAGGTTTCACCGGATTTTACTCCCGGCCCGGCAGCGCACCCGGCCAGGGCCAGAATCGCCATCAACGAACCCGCCCGGGCGAGCGCGCCGACACCCGGTCGGGCCACTCTGGTGATGCTGCGAGAACCTTTGTTGTTCTGTTGTGCTGTCATGGTAAAACCTCGCCATTGTCGTCCGTGTTAATGCACCTGAACGTGGTCCAGCAGTCCGACCAGGCCCGGGCCGATGGCCACCACAAAGAAAGCGGGGAACATGCACAGCACCAACGGGAACACCATCTTGGTGGAGATGGTGGCGGCGGTTTCTTCCGCCCGCTGCATGCGCTTGTCGCGAAATTCCTCGGAATAGATTCGCAGGGATTCTGCCGTGCTGGTGCCAAAGCGCAGACTCTGGCTGAGCAGCGACACCAGGCCGCTGATTTCCTCCAGGCCGGTGCGGTCGGCGAGATTCTTGAGGGCGTCGACCCGGTCTACCCCGGCGCGCATTTCACTGTTGACCAGCGACAGTTCCTCCGACAGTTCCGGATGCCCTACCACCAGCTCATCGGCCACCCGCTGAATGGCGGGTTTCAGCCCATACCCGGCTTCCGTGCACACCACGAGAAGGTCGAGGGCATCGGGAAAACCGTTGTAAAGGCGGCGTTTCCGCCGCTGAATCAGTTTGTTCAGCACGTAGTTGGGGCCCACGGCGCCCACCAGCATGGCGCCGGCCACCGCCTGAATGATTTGCAGCGTATTCAGCCCCGGTAACCAGTTCAGGCTGAAAAATACCGTCAGCGGCAGTCCTACAATTAACAGGGTTTTGATGGCGTAGAAGTTCGAGAGGGCGTTGTCACCACGAAAACCACCGTGGATCAGCCGGTCACGGGTGCGGCTCCGGTCGGTTTCTTTTTTCGGCAGCACATAGGGCGACAGGGTTTTGATCAGCGGCCCCAGTGCCCCGCCCTGGGCCACTGCACCGGTTGCCGGCGCGACCACGTGCTGCAACCGGCTACGGACCGGGTTGAACAGGGTAGACAACAGAAACATGCCGGCCAGGGCCAGGCAGAACACCGCTGCCGCCATCAACAGCACAAACACCAGTTGGGCCATTTGCCGGTCTTTCAGAAGTGTGTCGAGCGTTCCGATCAGGTAATCCATGGCAATGGCCTCCTATACCTTGATATTGAGGATCTTTTTGATCCAGAAAACACCGATCACGATCAGCACCAGAGCCACCATGACAATGTCTGCGCCGCGGGCACTCTCGGTCAGCAGCGGCATGTACTCGGGATTCACCAGGGTGATCAGCAGGAACAACACGAACGGCGTCAGGGTCAGCACCCAGGCGGATATCCGGCCCTCGGCCGAGAGCGTGCGCACACGGCGCTGGAACCGGAAGCGGCCACGAATCACCGAGGCGATTTTTTCCAGCACTTCGGCCAGGTTGCCGCCGGACTCCCGTTGCACCAGTACCGCCGTGATCAGGGCCATGACCAGCACACTGGGCACCCGCTGCAGCAGGCCGAACAGCGCTGCACGGACATCTCCGCCAAAATTGATCTCGTTGAAGGTGGTCTGGAACTCCTCCCTCGCCGGGCTTGGCAGCTCGGTGGACACCAGGCGGATGGCTTCGATAAAGGGGTGCCCTGCCCGCAAGGCGCGGATGATCACATCCACCACATCGGGCAACTGCTCTTCGATTCTGGCAATGCGCTGGTTCCGTTTTCTGCGCAGGTAGCAGGCTGGCAGTGCGGCGCCAAAGGGCGCGAGCAACAGCGGGGCCCACAGGTTATGGGCGACGGTGTAGCCGGCAAAACCGGCCCCCACGGCCAGCAATAAGGAAAGCAGCAACACCCGGTAAGCACGGGTTCGGTACCCGCTCTGGGCAATCAGGGTGACCAGGGGCTGCAGGATATCCAGGGATTCGAGCCGCTT
>JAEPMM010000124.1 GCA_017643965.1 Marinobacter sp. | reverse complement strand
CCGCAGGTGCCACCCGCGCGGTCAGTCGCCAAAGGATCTCAGCCAGGAAGTGGTTGTTGCTGCCTGCAGATTGATCGAACGCTCCGACCAGCAACCCAATCTGGACGACCTGGCCAGATCGATGGGCTACAGCACCTCGCACAGGGTATTGTCCTCAGCCACCAGCAACACATTGGACAGCACCGGCATGGTCTGTTTCTTTTCAACAACCCCGGCGATCGACTGCAACGGGGTAAGCAATGATTCTCGGCTGATCGTCAGTTTCATGGCACTCAGCATTCTTTTTCTGGAAGGTGAATGTTTGTCCGCAGCCAACCCGGGATCAGGTAGTCAGCAGCCTCATAAAATTCTGATAATCCTCCCGGATACTGGGATCCGTCTCCTGCAGTTCGACAATCTTCTTGCAGGCGTGCAACACGGTGGTGTGATCTCGGCCGCCGAAGGCATCGCCGATTTCCGGCAGGCTGTGATTGGTCAGTTCCTTGGACAGGGACATGGCCACCTGACGCGGCCGGGTCACTGTCCGGGTGCGGCGTTTGGACAGCAAATCCGCCACCTTGATCTTGTAATACTCCGCCACCGTGCGCTGGATATTATCAATGCTGACCTGTTTTTCATGCAGCGCCAGCAGGTCTTTCAGACTCTCGCGAATAAACGGCGGGGTGATTTCTGAACCTGTGAAGTGAGCATTCGCTATCACCAGACGAAGCGCGCCTTCTAACTCTCGCACGTTGGAACGAATCTTCTGGGCGATAAAAAAGGCCGCTTCACTGCTGAGTTTGACGTTCGCCTGCTCCGCTTTCTTCATCAGAATCGCCACCCGGGTTTCCAGTTCCGGTGGTTCCACCATCACCGTCAGGCCCCAGCCAAAACGGGACTTCAGCCGCTCTTCCATATCCACGATTTCTTTCGGAAAGCGGTCACAGGTCACGATCACCTGCTGACCACCCTCGAGCAAGGCATTGAAGGTGTGGAAAAACTCTTCCTGTGACCGTTCCTTGCGGGCAAAAAACTGGATGTCGTCAATCAACAACGCATCCACGGACCGGTAATACCGCTTGAACTCGTTGATGGCGTTGAGCTGAAGCGCCTTTACCATATCCGCCACAAAGCGTTCGGAGCGCAGATACGCCACCTTGGCCCTGGGGTTACGCCGCACGATGTCGTTACCAATGGCGTGCATCAGGTGGGTCTTACCCAACCCCACACCACCATAGAGGAACAGCGGGTTATAGGCACCGCCCGGATTCTCGGCCACCTGCATCGACGCGGCTCGGGCCAGCTGGTTCGACTTGCCCTCAACGAAGGTCTCGAATGTGAACCCTTCGTTGAGGAAACTCTGGTGCTTGATGTCGCCTTCCACCTGGACCGTGCGCCGCTCGCTGGAGGATTTCGGCCGCACCGACGAGGACACAGCCGTTGCGGCCACCCCGCGCTCTTCTTCCGTCACCCGGCTGCCCGTTTCTTCCTGGGCTGCACTGCCGGCGTCATTACCCGGATCAGAACGCAGCACCAGATCGCCGGCCCGGGGTGCCGAGCCGACCTTCATATTGACCCGGGGAGCCTGGCCGCCGTTCAGATCCTTCAACACCTCTTCGATCCGCCTGAGATACTTCTCGTTCACCCAGTCCATGACAAACCGGTTGGGCGCGAACAGCATCAGCTGACCTTCACGATGGTCAGACTGCAGGGGCCTCAGCCAGGTGTTGAACTGTTGGGCGGGAAACTCGTCCCGGAGTACTTCTAGACATTGATGCCAGATGGTGTTCGGCACGACAGCCTGCCTCCGATGCCTCAGAAATTTCTCAAAACGAATCAGGTGCAATCCGCTACCAGAGATGACCCGGAATTCTAACCTGCACGCCCCCCAAGTAAAAGAGCGAAAAGCGACTCATGAACAGCCTGTGGAAATTTATTTTCTTTTTTTTCAATTTTTTACAGACTTACCTACAGGGTTGTGTACAGAAAATTAGTGGTGACCAAGGTTACCCACAACCCTGTGTGTATAGCCTGCCCTCAACCCTGTGTGTAGCCACTTGACCGATACAGGGATAACTCTGGTTTTTCGACCCCGACCAGGTTACCCACAATTTCCCCATCGCTTGTGCACAGCCCTCAGGCCCCCTTTTCAACTGCATTATGAATCGACTAACTCTCTGGTTTTCTAGAGGAATCAGGCTCTATCCACAGAAAAGTGCCTCAGTAATAACAGTAATAATTAATCCTTAAGACATTTAAAAAAAGACTTACTACTATGATTAGTGTCCGCTGCTTGCCACCCTGACCAACAAGATCCTCAGCGGATCACGCATTAACCATTGAATTCGTCGCAGGGTTTGCATAGAATGCCGCTCCTGTTTTGGCTGTTCATTTTCCAGCCAACCATGAATTTTCCAATACCTGTAATGTGAGATCATCACCATGAAAAGAACGTTTCAACCAAGCGTACTGAAGCGTAAGCGCGTTCACGGTTTCCGTGCCCGCATGGCTACTGCCAACGGTCGCAAAGTGATTTCCCGTCGTCGTGCCAAAGGTCGTGCGCGTCTGTCTGCTTAAGACATCGTTCACTTCATGAAGACTTTGGCATTTCCGAAATCCCATCGGTTACTCACCCCCAGGGATTACGGCAAGGTCTTCGACGACGTCCAAGTCAGAGTTCCGCACCGGAATTTTCTGATCCTGGCTACCCCCAATTCACTGGGGCATGCCAGGGTCGGTCTGGTGTTTTCCAAGAAAAACCTGAAACTTGCCGTTCAGCGAAATCGTGTCAAACGACGTGTACGGGAAACCTTCAGGCTCCAGCCCGACCTACCGGGGCTGGATATTATTGTTCTTGGCCGGCAGGGTCTGGTTCAGCTCGACAATCAGACCCTGACCGCAACCTTGAATGATCTCTGGTCGCGCCTGATCAGAAAGAGCCGTCAAAGTCTGTCATCAACCGCCACCTCCCCTGCCGGTAAAGGAACGGATTAATGCGCAAACTGCTGCTTCTCCCGATCCGCTTTTACCAGTACGCCATCAGTCCGATGATGGCCAGTCATTGCCGGCATTATCCAACCTGTTCCCAGTACGCAATTGAGGCCATCAACCACCACGGTGCGCTGAAAGGGCTTTTTCTTGCCACACGACGATTGTTGAGGTGTCATCCCTGGGCCGAAGGCGGTTATGATCCGGTACCGGGCACCCATTCCCATAACTCGAACCAGACTGAACAGTAAGTTTATGGATATTCAACGCATTGTATTATTTGCCGGCCTCGCGATTGTCAGTTATCTGATGGTGCTTGCCTGGAACGAAGACTATAACCAGCCTCAACAGCAACCCCAGGTCACCGAACAGGCCAGCGTGTCCCAGAATGGCAGGGGAGAAGATCTGCGACTGCCAGAGGAAAGCGATACCGGCTCCGCCGCTGACGAGGAATTCTCCACCCCCGAAGGTAGCAATCCCGGCGTCAATTCCGATCCGGAGGTGTCAGAAAACAGCGACAAGCTGATCACCGTGCGCACCGATGTTCTGGAACTGACCATCGACCGGGTCGGCGGCAATCTGGTGGAAAGCTCACTGCTGGACTACGACCGTTCGCTGGATAGTGAGGATTCCCTCAGAATCCTGACCAATTCCGGCAATCGCACTTACGTCATGGAAAGCGGGCTGATTGGCCGCAACGGCATCGACAGCCGTCGCAACGGCTCGGCTCCGGTCTACGAGGCCTCATCCACCCGCTACGAGCTGTCTGACGACGCCAATGAGTTGATCGTCGACCTGACCTACACCACCGAAAGCGGCGTGGAAATCACCAAGCAGTACCAGTTTGCTCGTGACAGCTACGAGATCGATGTGCGCTATCTGATCAACAACCGCTCCTCGGAGAACTGGCAGGCCAACCTCACCGGCAAGATTGTCCGTGACCAGGCCCCGGACCCGACGGCCCAGAACAGCCTGGGCATTCAGGCGTTCCTTGGCATGGTGGTCAGCACCCCTGAGGACCCCTACGAAAAATACGACTTCAGTGATCTCGCGGACGAGCCCATCAACCAGTCCGTCACCAACGGCTGGCTGGCCTTCCTGCAGCACTATTTCATTGCCGCCTGGGTTCCGGAACGGGATCAGCCGGCACAGTTCCAGTCGACGCGGCGGGGCCCGCTGCATGTGATGGGCTTTGTCTATCCCGCCACGTCGGTGGCACCGGGGGATTCTGCGGAAGTGGGTGCCCGCGCCTATGTGGGCCCGAAGATCATTGAACGTCTGGAGACGGTGGCGCCGAACCTGGACCGCACCGTTGATTTCGGGTTCCTCTTCTTCATTGCCCTGCCGCTGTTTATCGTGCTGGACTGGTTCTACGGTCTGGTGGGTAACTGGGGCGTCGCTATCATCCTGCTGACGGTGGTGGTCAAGGGGGTGTTTTTCCACCTGTCGGCCACCAGCTATCGCTCGATGGCCAGAATGCGCGCTGTTGCCCCACAACTGACTCGCCTGAAAGAACTCTATGGCGATGATCGTCAACGCATGTCCCAGGAGATGATGGCGCTGTACAAGCGGGAGAAAATCAATCCGCTCGGGGGCTGCCTGCCAATACTGGTGCAGATGCCGGTGTTCATTTCCCTGTATTGGGTGCTGTTCGAGAGCGTGCAGTTACGCCATGCCCCGTTCATGCTGTGGATCAACGATCTGTCGGTCATGGATCCTTATTTCATTCTGCCGATCCTGATGGGCGTCAGCATGTTCCTGCAGATGAGCTTGAACCCGACTCCACCGGATCCCATGCAGGCCAAGATCATGAAGGCGATGCCGCTGATCTTCACAGTGTTCTTCCTCTGGTTCCCGGCCGGTCTGGTACTGTACTGGCTGGTGAACAACATTCTGTCCATTGCCCAGCAGTGGTACATTACGCGGAAGATTGAAGCGGAAGTGGCGGGCAGAAAGCACTGATCTGCGGATCCGGAGTCTGAACCCGTACCCTGACAGAGGCTCCTTCACGGAGCCTCTGCTGGTTCAGGACTCGGATAAACCCGCAAACTCCCGGAACAGGAACACAGAACGCACCATGGAACACGTCACCGATACCATTGCCGCCATTGCCACGGCGCCCGGCCAGGCCGGTGTCGGTATTGTGCGGGTGTCCGGTCCCCATGCCGGTGCCATTGCCCATGCCATGCTGGGTTACCCGCCCAAACCCCGGTATGCCCATTACGGCCCGTTTCACGATCAGCACAACCAGCTGATTGACGAGGGCATTGGTCTGTTCTTCCCCAACCCCCACTCCTTTACCGGAGAGGACGTGTTCGAGCTTCAGGGCCACGGCGGCACGGTCATCCTGGACCTGTTGTTACGTCAGGTCTGTGAACTGGGGGCCCGCCTCGCTCGCCCTGGCGAGTTTTCCGAACGGGCCTTCCTCAACGACAAGCTCGATCTGGCCCAGGCTGAAGCCATTGCCGACCTGATTGAAAGCAGCTCGGAGCAGGCCGCCCGCTGTGCCGTGCGTTCCATGCAGGGGGTGTTCTCCCGCCGCATTGAAACGCTGGTGGAAGCGGTCACCCACCTGCGCATCTACGTGGAAGCAGCCATCGATTTTCCGGAGGAGGAAATCGATTTTCTTGCCGACGGCAAGGTCGCCGCTGACCTGCAGCAACTGATTGTCGATCTCGACGGCATCCTGGCAGAGGCGCAACAGGGCACCATTCTGCGGGACGGCATGAAGGTGGTGATCGCCGGCCGACCCAACGCCGGCAAATCGAGTCTGCTCAATGCCCTGGCCGGCCGCGAGGCCGCCATCGTGACCGCCATCGAGGGCACCACCCGGGACGTGCTGCGGGAACACATCCACATTGATGGTATGCCGTTACACATCATCGACACCGCCGGCTTGCGGGACAGCCCCGATGAAGTGGAGCGGATCGGTATTGCCCGGGCCTGGGACGAGATCCGTCAGGCCGACCGAATCCTGCTGATGGTGGACGCCACCACCACCGCAGAAACCACCCCGCACCGGATCTGGCCGGATTTCATTGATCAGCTACCGCCCTCCGCACCGGTGACGGTGATTCGCAACAAAGTCGACCTGAGTGAGGAAGCGGTGGGACTGGAGCAACCGGACGGAACCGGGGCGCCGGTAATTCGTCTGGCCGCCAAATCGGCCGCGGGCCTCGAGATCCTGCGGGATCATCTGAAACAGTGCATGGGTTTTGCCGCCACCACCGAGGGCGGTTTCCTGGCCCGCCGCCGGCATCTGGACGCGCTCGAGCGTGCCCGCTCTGCCATGCTGCAGGGCCAGGGGCAGCTCGATGGTTTCGGTGCCGGCGAGTTGCTGGCGGAGGATCTGCGCGCGGCTCAGGACGCGCTGGGAGAAATCACCGGGGTGATGACGCCCGACGATCTGCTGGGCAAGATCTTCAGCAGTTTCTGCATTGGCAAGTAATTCGCCGGTGGTTGCTTTCTCTGGAACTTTCCTTACGAAAACAAACACTTTACCAGTAAAACAACGTTAAAGACTGGGGTAAACTCCGGGCTCTTTTGCTGCAGTCGCCTGTGCGGCGGCTAACAAATGACCCGTGTCAAAGGAGATAACCCGTGCGCAAGCTGTTCAGTCTTACCGCCCTGTGTCTTGTTCTTGCAGGTGCCTCACTCCCTCTGTATGCCTCCGAAAAGCTCTACATCTACACCGAGAATTTCCCGCCCTATAACATGAGCTCAACCGGTCGCGCATTCGAGCACAACGGTGACGGTATTGACGGTCTGTGCAGTGAAATGGTGAAAGCCGTTTTGCAGGCCTCAGGCCTTGACCATGTCATCAAACTGAGGAACTGGGATTACGGCTACAACCGTGCCCTCAGTAAAGAGAATCATGGCATTTTCTGTACCACCTACACCGAGGGCCGAGCGTCACAGTTCAAGTGGGTCGGTCCGCTGACCACCAATCTCTGGACCATTTTCGCGCCGGCAGGTACTGATCTCGAGATTGACCGTCTGGAGGACACCCGGGGCCTGCTGTATGCCGGCTATCGTGGTGACGTTATGACCGAGTATCTGCTCGAGCGGGGCTACAAGGTCTCTGCCATGGACAGTGACGACCTGAATCCGAAGCGTCTTGAGCTGGGGCAGGTGGATCTGTGGATTGCGGATCGGCTGGCCGGACCGTATTTCGCGTCCCAGCAGGATGTTGAGGGTTTAGAGCCGGTGTACTCGTTCAACGATACCGAATTGTACCTGGCGATGAATCCGGGCACCTCCGACGACATCATCAAGCAGCTTAACGACGGCCTGGAAACCATCCGTAACAACGGTATGTATGAGGCCATCGAGACCAAGTACGGTCTGTAACAGCAGGCACCGTCTGAACTGAATTGAAAAGGGGAAGCCGCCGGCTTCCCCTTTGTGTCTCTGTCGGCTTCAAGCCGAGCGTCACGATCAGAACCGGTAGGTAACCGACCCGCTGACTTCGCGGCGCAGGCCATAGGTGGCACTGCTGTCGAAAGCGGTGGCCACGTATTCCTTGTCCAGCAGATTCTGGGCGTGCAGACCCAGTGACACCTGGCCGATGTCGTAGGTAATGGCTGCGTCCACCAGGGTAACGTCCGGTACTTCCAGCGAGTCGTTGGGACCGTTGAACAGGGCACCGTAGCTGTCGCCGATGTAGCGTACCCCCGCGCCGAGGCCGAGACCATGCAGCGGGCCGCCGTGAAAGCTGTACTTGCTCCACAGTGAGGCTTCGTGTTCCGGGGTGTACTCCAGCGGTTCACCCTCTTCCGCCGGATTGCTCGTTTTGGTGATTTCGGCGTCGGTGTAGGTGTAGCTGGCGATCAGGTCCAGACCCTGCAGCACCCGTGTGCGGGCCTCCAGTTCCACGCCTCGGGAGCGGGCCTCGCCCTGCTGCTCACTGAGGAAGGACACCGGATTGGTGGTCAGGTAATTTTTGCGGGTCAGGTCGAACCAGGCCAGTGTCACCAGAGTGCTGGCTGATGGCTGATACTTGATCCCCACCTCGACCTGATGGGCGGTTTCCGGGGCAAACGGCTCGCCGTTACTGTCGGTGCCGGTGGTGGGCAGGAACGACTCCATGTAGCTGAGGTAGGGGGCCAGGCCGTTATCGAAGCGGTAGGTGACGCCGGCGCGGCCACTGAATTCTTCGTCATCGCGACTTGCGGTGGTGGCGGTCAGGTTGTCCACCGTCTCCGTGCGCGCGGTATCGAAGCGGCCACCGAGGGAGACGGTCCAGCGATCCACGCGGATCTGATCCTGCAGGTACACCCCGGTCTGTTTGAGCTCGCCATCCTGATCCTTGAAGATCGGGGCGTCGGCAATGGGGGCGCCATACTGCGGATCGTAGATATCCAGGTCACTGGCGGCGCCGAAAAACTGGGTCGAGCGGACGTCCACATCCTGGTGATCCAGCCCCACCAGCCCGGTGTGCTTAGCCGCCCCGGT
>JAEPMM010000012.1 GCA_017643965.1 Marinobacter sp. | reverse complement strand
TATCCGCACCTGTTGAAGCCTCTCGACCTCGGATTCACGGAACTCAAGAACCGGGTGTTGATGGGCTCCATGCACACCGGTCTCGAGGACCGCTTCTGGAACATCCACAAGTTCGCCCGGTATTTTGCGGAGCGGGCCGAAGGCGGGGTCGGGCTTATGGTCACCGGCGGATACTCACCCAACCTGGTCGGGCAGCTCGCGCCGCTGTCGTCCACCATGAACAATCGAGCCACAGCGCTGCTGCACCGGCATGTCACCGGCGCCGTGCACGAGGCCGGCGGCAAGATCTGCCTGCAGTTACTGCACGCCGGTCGTTACGGTTACCAGCCGCTGATTGTGTCGGCGTCAGCCACCAAGGCGCCAATCAGCCCGTTCAAGGCCCGGGCACTCTCCACCAAAGGCGTGGAACGGCAGATCAACGAGTTCGTCGATGCCGCGAAGCTGGCAAAGTTTGCCGGCTACGACGGCGTCGAAGTGATGGGCTCCGAGGGGTACTTCATCAACCAGTTCCTGTGCGAACGCACCAACAAACGCACCGACAAGTGGGGCGGTCCTTACGAGAACCGCATGCGCTTGCCGGTCGAGATCGTGCGCCGCATGCGCGAAGCGGTGGGGCCCGAATTTATCATCATCTATCGGCTGTCGATGCTGGATCTGGTTGAAGGCGGCCAGACCTGGGATCAGATCGTGACGCTGGGCAAGGCCATTGAGCAGGCTGGCGCCACCATCATCAATACCGGGATCGGCTGGCATGAGGCGCGGGTGCCCACCATCGTCACGTCAGTGCCCCGTGGCGGTTTCGCCGATGTAACGGCCAAATTCTATGGTGAGGTGGACATCCCGATCTGCACCACCAACCGCATCAATACCCCGGAAAAGGGCGAGGACATCCTCGCCGCCGGCAAGGCCGATATGGTGTCCATGGCCAGACCGCTTCTGGCGGACAGTGAGTTTGTCCGCAAGGCCGAACAGGGCCGTGCCGATGAGATCAACACCTGCATTGCCTGCAACCAGGCCTGTCTGGACCATGTCTTTCAGGCCAAGCGTGCGTCGTGCCTGGTGAACCCCCGGGCCTGTCATGAAACCGAACTGGTGCTGACGGTTGCGCCAGTGGTTCGCCGCGTGGCGGTGGTTGGCGCCGGTCCTGCCGGTCTCGCGGCGGCCACCACGGCGGCCAGGCGCGGTCACCGGGTGACGCTGTTCGAGGCCGACGACAAGATTGGCGGCCAGTTCAACTACGCCAAGCGGATTCTCGGCAAGGAAGAGTTCTACGAGACCCTGCGGTATTTCCGGCGCCAGATCGAGTTATTGGAGATCGACCTCAAGCTCAACACCCGTGTTGATGCGCAACCACTGATCGGGGAAGGCTTTGACGACGTGATCATCGCGACCGGTGTCAAACCCCGCACCCCGAACATCGATGGCATTGATCATCCCAAGGTGCTCGGCTACCTCGATGTACTGCGCCACAACAAGCCGGTTGGCCAGAGCGTGGCGGTCATCGGCGCCGGTGGTATCGGCTTCGATGTCAGTGAATTTCTCACCCACGATTTCAGCCACCACCCGGAAGGCGAACAGGTCAGCGTTGCGGACTGGCAGGCGGAGTGGGGCGTGAATCCGGACTTCGAAGGCCCGGGTGGGCTGGCAGAGCGCAAACCGACGTCGTCACCCCGCAAGATCTACCTGATGCAGCGAAAGTCCGGCAAGGTTGGCGGTGGTCTGGGCAAAACCTCGGGCTGGGTGCACCGCAACAGCCTCAAACACCGCGACGTGGACATGCTGCGCGGTTGCAGCTACGAACGTATTGACGATGAAGGCCTGCACATCTCCATCAAGGACAAGGACGGCAAGCTGAAGGAGAGCAAGGTGCTGAAGGTGGATAACGTGATTATCTGTGCCGGCCAGGAGCCGTTCCGCGCATTGTACGACCAGCTGGCCGGAGCCGGCGTTCGCGCCCACCTGATTGGCGGTGCCGATGTGGCGGAAGAGCTGGACGCCAAACGCGCGATCCGGCAGGGAACCGAAGTGGCAGCGGGGCTCTGAGCCCCGTCAGACCACGAACCTGACGGATGTGCAATCCGGGCTTAAAAGATAGCGAATCCGGTGGTCGTTCGTTAGAATTTTGACATCTCCCTGTCCACAAGGTCTTTATGACGCTCCTGGTTGCATTCGCTGTTCTGTCGATCGGTTTTTCGTTTCTGTGCTCCATACTTGAAGCCTCGCTATTGTCTGTGACGCCCAGCTATATAGCGTCTCTCAAGAAAGACAGCCCGAAACTGTTTGCCAAACTCCGCAAACTCAAGGACAACGTTGACGATCCACTGTCAGCCATCCTGACGCTTAATACCGTGGCTCACACCGTAGGGGCCACCGGCGTGGGTGCCCAGGTTGCGGTGGTGTTCGGGGAAGCCTGGTTGGGGGCGGCTTCGGCCATCATGACCCTGGCGATCCTGATTTTCTCCGAGATTATTCCCAAAACCATCGGTGCAAAATACTGGCGCACCATTGCGCCGCGCCTGCCTGCCATTCTCGGATTCATGATCAAGTCGCTGCTGCCGTTCATCTGGTTGTCCAAGCAGATCACCCGCCGCATTGGCTCCGGTGAGGGCGACGTGGACATCCGTGCTGAAATCAGCGCCCTCGCGGAGATCGGCCGCGATCAGCAGGCGCTGGACGAAGATGAGCGGAGAATGATCCAGAACGTGCTGAGATTTCATGAAATCAAGGCCAGCGCGGTGATGACGCCCAGAACCGTGTGCAAGGTCATTCCGCCGGAAATCACCATGGCGGAGTTCCGGGAGATGGTGAAGAAGTCGCCTTTCTCACGCTATCCGGTGATTGATGAAGACGGTGAGGCACTCGGCTACCTTCACCGCGCTGACCTGATCACCATGGACGAAGACGTGAACCTGCTCGATCACATGCGGAAGATCAAGCGGGTGAAAGGAAATACCAACATCGAATTTCTGTTTTCAGACATGTTGCGGGAGCGCCAGCACCTGGCCGTGGTGTACGACGAATTGGGCACCTGGCTGGGAATAGTGACGCTGGAGGACATATTGGAGACACTTTTGGGCACCGAGATCATGGACGAAACCGATAATGTCTCTAACCTCCGCCGCTATGCCAAGCAACGCTGGAGCCGCCGCCTGAAGAAATACGGCTCCTGAATGCCACGCTATGGGTTGCCGGAGCGGGCGGCCGGAAAGGGGGTCAGCGGACCGCTTTCAGGGCATTGAAAATGGCCTCGGCTTCGGCCTCAAGTACCTGACAGCGAAAGCTGTTTCCCTGTTGAGCGGCCTGGGCAATCTGCTTCTGTTTCATGTCGTACAGCTTGCTCAGGATGTCTGCCTGGCTTTGTCTGATCGGTGCGTTCATGGCGAACCTCCCCATTTTTACACCTGTGTCGGTATTCTTTACGTTACCGGCCAAGGGATGGCCTTCAATGACTAACAATGCATAACCCGGGCCAGTGGGTAGCGTCTGAACATTACCGTCCGAACCGCGATCGGTAGGCCCCCGGCGCCAGGCCGGTGTGTTTGCGGAACAGGCGGCTGAACGAGCTGACGTCTTCGTAGCCAACTCGCCGCGTCACTTCCTCAACCGCCACCCTGGAATTCTCCAACTGCTGGCGGGCCGCCTCAATACGCAGAACCTGCAGATAGCCCGTGGGCGTATCCCCGGTGGCCGCCTTGAAACGGCGAATCAGCGACCGCTCCGTCAGGCCGCTTAACACAGCCAGACCGCCCAGAGTGACCTCCTCAGTGAAGTGACGGTCCAGCCAGTCCTGAAGTTTCAGAATCGCCGCGTCCGAGTGATAGCGGCGCGCCTGCATGGCGCTGTACGGTGCCTGGCTGGTACGCCCCACATCAATCACAAACGCCTTGGCCAGTTCCCGCGCCACCTGCGCCCCGGCAAACCGCTCCACCAGATAAATCCCCAGATCCCACCACGCCATCCCGCCGCCGGCGCAAGCAATGTGATTGTCCACCGTCACCAGCTTGTCCGGATGCAGGTCCACCGCGGGATAGCGCTGCCGGAACTGATGACTGACCCCCCAATGGGTGGCTGCCTGTCGCCCGTCCAACAACCCCGCCTCGGCCAGCATGAACGCCCCGGTACAGTTACTGGCCACCTGAACCTGCCCCGTGCCGGACGACTGAAAGTCACCCAGCCACGCAATCAGCTCCGGGTTGTGACTCAACACCCGCTCGATTGGCCCGCCGATGGTGGGAATGATGACCAGATCGGCGTTGCTCTGTGCCGGATTTCGATCATTCCATGCGCCGTCAGGCAGGATGGTCAGCCCATTGATGCAACGGCAGGGCGCTCCGTCTCGGGTTAACAGACGAGTGGCGAATTGCGGCTCCGGCGCTTCTCCGTTAATCCGTGCCCAGGTCACGCCAGCCAATCGAAACAGATCAATAATGCCGGTAATGGCACTGGCAAGTGCCCCGTCGAAACCTATGACCGAAACAGTTCGCATGCTTACTCCGAAGAAGGCCATCAGCGGGGAGATTCCTCCCGGGACTGTGTGCAGCAGGGATGCTGCACTCAAGCGTACAGGGATGTATTTACAGCGGGTCCCGGGAGGAATCTCCCCGCTGGTGGCCGGTTGCCTGGCACCAGTTCGATACTGGAAGAATCTTGGTTGGCGATATTCACCATGATTATGTCATAAATGCTGGTTTCCAGAAAAACGAAGGTATGAGAGGCTAACCGCAACAAACAGGAGACCACCATGACCGACACCCTGATCGACCGCCGCGACCTGGCGTTCCAGCTCTACGAAGTCCTCGACACCGACAGCCTCATCACCCGCGAGCGCTTCAGCGAACACAACCGCGACACCTTCGATGCCGTCATCGAAACCGCCGACAAAATGGCCCGGGAAAAGTTCGCCACCCACAACAGCGCTGCCGACAAAGACGAACCCAGATTCGTCAACGGCCAGGTCGACATGCTCCCCCAGGTCAAAGAAGCGTTCGATGCCTACGCCGAAGCCGGCTTTATCGCCGGCCGCTACGATTACGAGCTTGGCGGCATGCAGCTGCCGGAATCGGTCATGGCCGCCTGCAATGGCTTCTTTACCGCCGCCAACCCCGGTACCGCCGGCTACCCGTTCCTGACCACGGCCGCCGCCAACCTCATCCGGGTGTTCGGCAACGAGCAGCAGCAGAGCACGTTCCTGCCGCACATGCTCAGCGGCCGCTTCAGTGGCACCATGGCGCTGACCGAGCCCCACGCCGGCTCCTCCCTGGCAGACATCCGCACCTCGGCGTCACCCACCGAGGATGGCCATCACCTGATCAAGGGCGCCAAGATCTACATCTCCGGTGGTGAGCAATCCATCACTGACAACATCGTTCACATGGTGCTGGCCAAGATCAAAGGCGCTCCGGCGGGCGTGAAAGGCATTTCCCTGTTCATCGTGCCCAAGTTCCTGGTGGACGAGGAGGGCAACCCGACGGACCGCAACGGCGTCAGCCTGGCCGGCCTGATTCACAAGCTGGGCTACCGCGGCACCACCTCCACCGCGCTGAGTTTCGGAGACGATGCCCCCTGCCACGGCTACCTGGTGGGCGAGCCCCACCAGGGCCTGAAGTACATGTTCCAGATGATGAACGAAGCCCGTGTCGGCGTCGGTTTCGGCGCGGCCGTCATCGGCTACCGGGGGTACATGCACAGCCTGGAATACGCCAAAGACCGCCTGCAGGGCCGCAAGGCCAGTGAAAAGAACCCGGAGTCCCCGCAGGTGCCGATCATCGATCATGCCGATGTTCGCCGCATGCTGCTGGCCCAGAAGGCCTACAGCGAAGGCGGACTGGCCCTGTGCCTTTACGGCGCCCGCCTGATGGACGACCAGCACACCCATCCCGACGAGCAGAAGCGGATGGAAGCCGGCAAACTGCTGGATCTGCTGACGCCGGTCATCAAGGCCTGGCCCTCCGAGTACGGTCCCAAGGCCAACGACCTGGCGATTCAGGTCTACGGTGGTGCCGGCTACACCCGCGAATACCCGGTGGAGCAATGCTGGCGCGACAACCGCCTGAACCCCATCCACGAGGGCACCAACGGCATCCAGGCGCTGGACCTGCTGGGCCGCAAGATCTGGCAGGACCAGAGCCATGGCCTGCAGTTGTTGATGCAGGAAATGCAGGTGGACCTGGAAGCGGCCACCACCGACCGTTGCCAGCAATGGGCGCTGTCCCTGAGTGAAACCCTGCAGCAGGCGGTGAAAGTCACCCAGAGCCTGGGTAAATCGCTGATGGGCGGTGAAGTGGACAAAACCCTGGCGAACGCGTCCTGCTACCTGCACCTGTTCGGTCACATCATCGTGGCCTGGATGTGGCTCCGTCAGGCCAACGCCGCGGCCAACGCCCTGGCGTCAGCCAACACGGACGATGAGCGGAACTTCTATCAGGGCAAGTTGCAGGCGGCCCAGTACTTCTTCCACTGGGAATTGCCGACGGTGGCGCAGGATCTGGTGTTGTTGCGGAACGAGGATGATACCTGTCTGAACATGAAGTCCGAGTGGTTCTAGGTCTGGAGTAAGCACAAACGGTTGGTACGGCTTCCCGGGACACGCCACAAGTACGTCCATGTAGGCTCGGCTGTGGCCATCCCTGGCCACAGACGGTCCCGGGAAGCCGTACCAACCGTTTGCGCCCAGACTTGGGTGCGGGCCTTCACTAAGCTTCGGGCACGGGCGACGGGTAGGTCTGACCGGGACTGTCTGCAGCAGGGATGCTGCAGCCAAGCCTACAGGGACGTATTTACGGCGTGTCCCGGAAGAAGGGACCAGTTGACCGCAGACTCCCAAGCCTAGAAGGTCTCAGGCCGCCTCTTCAGAAGAGGATCCCTTCTGGGCTTTGGCCTCAGCGGCCACCGCCGCTGCATAGTCGGCGTACTTGTTCATCAGCTCTTCCTTGCGGTCGGGATCCCAGTTGATCTTGCTCAGATCGCCCTCGTAGTGATCGATCACCCGCTTGTCCATCATCTCGTACCACCAGGACGGCAGATACGCCGGCAGCAGCATGGAGGCATAACCGCCCGGCAACTGTGGTGCATTCTCGAAGTGACGCAGGGCCTGGAAGCTGCGGGTCGGGTGGGCGTGGTGGTCCGAGTGACGCTGCAGCTGGTACAGGAACAGGTTGGTCACAATGTGATTGCTGTTCCAGCTGTGCTCCGGCTGGGTGCGCTGGTACTTGCCCTTGCTGTCTTTCTGACGCAGCAGGCCGTAGTGCTCCACGTAGTTGACCGTTTCCAGCAGGCTGGCACCGTACACCGCCTGGGCCGCCAGGAAGGGTACCGCCCGCGGGCCGCAGATCAGCGTGGTGGCACCGAAGAAGCCGGCACTCATGGCCCAGCCCTGCAGCAGTTCGTTGTCCAGTGTCCAGAAACCCTTGCCCTTGCGTGCCAGACGCGCCTTTTCAATCTTGACGGCGGACTTGATGCCGCCGACAACGGTGCGGGGCAGGAATTTCCAGAAGCTCTCACCCATGCGGCTGCTGGCCGGGTCTTCCGGTGTGGCGACACGTTTGTGGTGGCCGAAATTGTGCTCCACCACAAAATGGGTGTAGCCGGTGGGCGCCAGCGCGGCCATGGCCATGAATTTGTTGAACTTGTTGGACTTGTGACCCAGTTCGTGGGCGGTGTTGATACCAACGCCGTTGATGGCGCCGACGGTCAGGGTGATGCCGATCTTGTCAGACAGCGGCGTGTTTTTGCGGCTGGCCAGCCAGGCGCCCATGAAAGTCATGGCGTACTGGGTGGGGATGAAGGCCTTCACGATGCGGTCGTAGTACTTGTCCTGCTCCAGGGTTTTCACCGCGGACTCCGGCGGGTTGCTCTTGTCCTCACCGATGGCGCGATCCAGTGCCGGGATAACGCCGTGCACCAGGGCAGGCCCGGTCCAGGCCAGTGAGCGCAGTTTTTTCGGGGCCACGGCGTAGCCGGCCAGGGCAGCAAGGCCGATGCCGGGCAAGGCCGGACCCATCAGCCACAGGTAGCGTTTCGGGTCTTTCCAGTCCTTGCCGGGTTTTGACGAAGTGGCAGGGGTATTGGCACCGTCAACGGCAGTCTGTGTCGCTTGGCTTTGCAGGTTGTCGCGGGTTTTTGCATTCATTGTTGGGCTCCAGTCATCAGGATATGCCTTAACTTTATGTCGGACAATCTTACAGTGCAACGCAGAAGGTGAAAACTGGTCGTTTGGGGCCACTTCCAGGTGGCAAAAACCGGAAACTGGCGGGGTCTCCGGTTTTGGGCCAGACTGATAAGCACCGGTCAAACACACAGGGAAGCGCCAGCCATGGCTACAGGGAATCTCTCCAACGCGACGTCCTCCACGCACTGTTCGGTTCATCACTTGCTTCGCGAGTATCTGTCGTCCGCGCAGTTGCTGGAGATTGTGTATCGGGATGATGCCGGCCAGGTGCAGATCGTTCACGACAGTATCCGTGATCTGTTCAACCGTGCCGGTCGGGAGTTCGTGCTGATCGGTCGCGGTCAGCTGTTGCGACTGGACCACATCGTGATGCTTGACGGGCTGGAGATATCAGGCGGGATCGGTTGAGTGGCTGTGAAACGCCGCTAACTTGCTGTCAGAGTTAACAAAAGGGTAATGCCTCTGTAATTGCGTACCTGGGCCGGCGGCCATAAACTTGTCTCCGTTGTATACATTCGCCAACGAAAGGACATGGTATGAACAAGCTAACTTTGAGTGCATTGGCTCTGATTATGACACTGGGTCTTGCAGCTTGCAGTCAGGAAGACGAAGGTGCCGATTTTGAGGAAGCCGCGGAAAACGCGGGCGAAATGATGGATGACGCAGGGGACTCCATCGAGGAAGGCGCTGAGGAGATGACTGGCCAGGACGAAAGCGCCATGGGTGAACTGGAAGAAGGTGCGGAGAACGCTGGCGAAGAAATGGGTGAGGCGGCTGACGAAGCCGGTGATTCCATGGAAGAGAGCTGGGACGAGGCGACCGAAGACGACAAGTAAGTCTCCGGCCTTCAGCAAAAAAGCCGACCACTCGCGTGGCCGGCTTTTTTTGTGCCTGCCCGATCAGATGGCGATTTCGCCGCCATCTTCCCGGTAGATCACGATGGTCGCTGAGCGCGGCCGGTTGTCGGCTTCCCCCACCGCTGTTGCGTCACCGGAGGTTGCCGGCCAGGTGCTGACGTCGCGGTTGAACGCCGCCGCCGTTCCGCCCTCGCCCGGGTGCTGGACGTTGATGAACAGCGAGCGGGCGTCGGCGGTCATGGTGATGCCGGTAATCTCACAACCCATGGGGCCGACCAGGAACCGCTTCAGTTGCATCGCTTCAGCACTCTGTCCCACGAAGGTCGCAATGGAGGCCTGCTCACTGCCGTCGGAGGTGGTCACCGTGACGCTTTCGCCGTCACCGACCGCACCCGGAATGGCAACCAGCATCTGATTGTTGGTGGTGCTGCGGATACCGCTGGAGCCATCGTCGGTCTGAATCCAGAGTACTCCGCGGGGATCAACGAACAGGCCATCCGGGCTTGAGAACTCGTTGTCTGTGGTCAGGCCGGACACGTTGTAGTCCGCCTCGGCATCGGCGGACGAACCGAACAGGAAAATGTCCCACTCGAAGGCCGTGGCGGCGTGATCGGCGTTGTCCTCTTTCCAGCGAATGATGTGGCCGTTGGCGTTTACTGCGCGAGGGTTGGCGCCATCCAGGTCATCCGCGGGGCGGTTGCCGGCGTTGCCGTTGGTAAGAGCGAGGTAGACGTCACCATTGAGCGGATTCACCGCGGCCCACTCCGGCCGATCCATTGGCGTGGCACCAACAACGTCCGCGGCCAGGCGAGCACTGGCGAGCACTTCGGCCTGGCTCTGGAAGTCGAAATCCAGACTGTTGGATTCATCCAGCTGATAGCTCTGGGTGCCCGCCAGTTCGGGATTGTCGATGCTCAGGGCTTTCCAGGATCCGGTGCCGTCCTCGTTGAAGACCGCGACATAGAGCGTACCCTCGTCCAGGTACTTGTCGCCGGCAACCAGCCCGGCATTGGCGTCGGCCGGATCCCAGGCTGCCGCAGAGACATACTTGTACATGTATTCCCGGCGGGAATCGTCACCGGAGTAAATCACTACGGGCTGGCCGGCTTTGACCGGCGCAACCCAGGCACCTTCGTGGGAGAAACGGCCAAAAGCGGTGCGTACCCGCGGCTTTTGAGCCGGCCGGAAGGGATCCACTTCGGTGATGTAGCCGTGCACATTGGCTTCGTTGCGGAAGTCTTCGGTCGCGCTGGCGCCGGTGGCAGCGATGCTGAAGCGGGCGTACTGATCGCCCGGAACCCGATCCCACTGGCGGTAGGCCCAGGCGGCACCAACGCCATATCGTGCCACCCAGGCCTGCTCTTTCTCTGACAGGGCGTCGAACTCGGCCCCATCCAGTGCCGCAAAATAGGCGTACCAGTTTTCCTCTGCAGCCAGATACGTGCCCCAGGGCGTGTAGCCGTTGGCGCAGTTGTTCATGGTGCCGAAGCGCTTGCTGCCATCCGGTGACAGCCGGGTTCTGGCGAATTCGGCGCCGGCGACGGGGCCTTTCATTTCCATTTCGGTGAAAACGGTGACGCGACGGTTGTAGGGGGAGTCGAGCACCACGGACCACTTGCCGTTGGTTTTCCGGACCTCGACGCAGGAAACCCCGTGGCCATTCATTTCACGGTCGACGATTTTTTTCAGGGTAACCAGATCATCTGCATCGATGGCATCCTGTTTCGCGGTGGCCGTCTCGTGAAGCGTATTGTCCTCGAGATTTTCATGGTTGAGCACCAGGATGCCACGGTCGGAAACGCTGGCGTCATACTGGCCGCTGCTGCCAAGACCGAAAAAGTGCATGCCATCGTGTTCATCGCCGGCGCGGTTATCGTAGTCCACGTCGGTGCCGTCATTGCGGAACGGGGCCAGTCCGCTGATCAGCGGGTCACCCTTGGCGTAGAGCACGTCAGCGCGGTAACCCTCAGGCACAATTACCCGGTCCTCAAGGCTGGTGGGTACGGCGCGGAAACCCAGGTTGTCCGGGGCGACGGTGAGACCGCCGGTATCTGCCGGCGCGTTGCTACTGCCACTGTTGCTGCTGCCGCCACAGGCGGCCAGGCCAAAGGCGCCGAGTACGCTGACGGTGGCCGCTGACGCCGTTCCGGTCAGCATCCTGCGGCGGGAAAGTCTGGCGTTGATGATCTCCTCAAACGGACGGTTATTGCTGTTGTTGCTGTCCTCAACCGGATGGTGCCCCATCTCTCTCTCCTTGGTCTCTGATTGAAAAAATAATGCGGTAAAAGGTTTCGCCCCTCTGGCCGATGTATATAGGTATGAGGGGGCTCACGGGAGAGCATCCGCGAGTTTTGTGACACCCGGGGTTCAGACCGGTGACAGAACAGTAAAAGATTTTTGACAGGATTCTGCAGGGTCGTGGCGGCCCCTTCGTGCTGCCGGACCAGCGGTAAAATCAACTAAAGTCTCAGTTATTAACACGGTTTGATTAGTTACTCTCGTGAAGGGCCTGCAGTGGCATGCAGTATTCATTGATAACGATAAAAACGAGGTTGCCATGGGATTATTTGCGCGTCCTGTGCTGTTGTTCGGGCTGGTTGTTGGCCTGTGTGTTGCTGTTGGCGCCGCACTGGTGTCGCCCTTGATGGGGCTGGAGTTCGTGTCGATGCTGGTCGGTGTGATCCTGGGGCTGGTTACCGCTTCGGTGTACCTGGTGTTGCGGGTGCTGGAACCGGTTGAGCGTGGGCTGAAAGCGCTGGATGCCGGAGAGTTGCCGGACAACAGCCCGCTGCACGGCCACTGTCAGCGCCTGCTTGCGGATGCGCGGGCGGGGCGGGCGCTGGTGAACACCCTGTCCGGCAGCGCCGACAAGAACGCTATTTCCGCCGCCCAGGTGTCGTTTGCGGCCGATCAGCTCAAGCTGCGGCTGGACAGGCAGGTCGAGGAAACCGCCCAGATGGCCGATTACACCGGCCAGATAACCGAAACCGTACGGGAGTCGGCACGCCAGGCAACCGATGCCGCTGCGATGGCGCGGCAGGCCAGCGAGATCAGCGCCGCAGGCCGGCAGTCACTGACCGATGCCATCGAAAGCGTGCGGGTGGTGCATCAGCAATCCGGTGAAAACCTCAGGCTGATTCAGGAGCTGAACGAGAAATCCAACCGCATACAGGGTGTGACCTCCACCATCCAGGGCATTGCTGAACAGACCAACCTGCTGGCACTGAACGCAGCCATCGAGGCCGCGCGGGCGGGTGACCAGGGCCGCGGCTTTGCGGTTGTCGCGGATGAGGTGCGACAACTGGCGGGGCGCACCGCACAGGCCACCGGCGAGGTGGCAGAAACCCTGCAGGAAATCCGCACGGACACCACCCTGATCGTATCCCGGATCGAAGACCTGGCACGAAGTGTCGAGGCAGGACTCACTTCCGTCGAGAGTGTCGGTGAGCAGCTGGATCAGATCCGCGACCAGTCCGACCAGTTGCAGCAGCAGGTGGTCAGAATAGCCGAGAGCGATCAGCACAACGAGCAAAGCCTGGAGCGGGTGTATGGCGCGATCGAGACCGTACGCGACCAGATTTCCGAGAGTGATCAGAGTGTGGTTTCGCTGGCGGAGCAAGCCGCAACGCTGATGGAGCTGGCGGAAAAGGCCAACGCGGCCTTTGCCCTGAACAGTGACGCCAGCTACCACCGCTACTTCTACGAGCAGGCCCGGGCCGGGGCAGACCGGATCGGAAAACTCTTTGAAGCGGCCATTGGCGAGGGAAAGATCCGGGAAGGTGCGCTGTTCGACAACACCCGCACGCCGATTCCGGACACCCGGCCGCCGAAGTTCTCCAGCGCGTTTGACCAGTTTACCGACCAGCAATTGCCCCCGGTACAGGAGCAGGTCAAGGATTCACACGAATCGGTGGTGTTCGCCATCGCCACCGCACAGGACGGTTATGTGCCCACCCACAACCGGGATTTTGCCCACGCGCCGACGGGCAATCCGGAGGTGGATCTGGTCAAGAGCCGCAGTAAGCGCATGTTCAACGACCGCACCGGGGCCCGCTGTGGCAACCACACCGAGGACATGCTGCTGCAGACCTACCGCCGCGACACCGGCGAGATCATGCATGACCTTTCCGTACCGGTGTTCGTAAACGGCCGCCACTGGGGTGGGTTCCGGGTCGGCTACCGTCCGGACAATCACTGAGGCGGAGACGTTCCGTGGCTGTCAGCCCGGTGGTAGACTCCCGGTATCAACCTGACAGGAGCTCCCCGTGGCTGACCACGACTTTATTCCCGCCGATTCCGACCCCGTAGCACGCCGCACCGATCCGGCCCGCAACCTGGCAGTGCTGGTCTATATTCTTCAGGGCTTGTTCTTCTTCATCGGTATCACCGCGCTGGTGGGGGTGATCATCAATTACGTCAAGATGGATGACGTCACCGGTACCTGGATCGAGTCCCATTTCCGCTGGCAGATCCGCACCTTCTGGATCGGGCTGTTGTGGCTCGTTATAGGTACTCTGACTGCGCCACTGATCATTGGCTGGTTCTTTCTGCTGGGCATTGCCATCTGGTTCATTTACCGGATCGTGAAGGGGGCTCTGGCGCTCAACGATGGCAAGGCGCTGTGATGGCGGCGCGTTGTCGTTTCGGGCCACCTCCCTTGATCCAGATCAATTTTCGGTAACATCCCTGAATTATTTTTGGCTTTTAAGCAGGCGCCAAGATGAATGTTTCAGTGACGAAAATATGACGATTTTTCCCCCTCCCCGATTGCCTGCACTTAAACAAGAGAAACACGGTCGCTAAAATTCATGTAATTCAATTGCATGGGAAGATCACTCTTTTTCCATTCGGTCATCCTTTTGATCAACGCCCATCTCCGAATCCGTCACTCAAAAGTGTCATTGCTTTGCTGACGGAATTTTCCGGCACCCGGACCAAGCCGTAACGAATTTCTCTCCTATACTTTCAAGGGTTATGTGCAAAGTGATGACATGTCAGTTCTAGATGCGCAGCAAGATGGAGAAAATCAGGAATGCGGAATCCAACGAGAATCCCCGCCTTATTGGCCAGTGGTCTGTTACTAACTCTGGTCCCCGGCGTGGGTGTGGCTGCTGATAGCATACAGCACACCCGTGAGTTGTCCGTTATGGGTGTCTACATTGAGCCTGATAGCGATCGAACCGATGAATACGGCTCTGCGGTCCGAGTCATTTACGGAGTCCGTCTGGACAAACACTGGTGGTTTGAGCCTCAGGGTTTCGCCGGTGTCATTGAAACCGGTGAATCCGGCTTCACAGACTATTACCAGCAGGGCCTGGGCGCAGACATAAGCTATCGCTTTTTTGGCGACAAGGATTTTTCACCCTACGGCCTGATTGGCGGAGGCGTTTCCCGCAATGATGTTGCCAACAATTCCTCCAGTGAATTCGGTGGTTTTGCCAATATCGGCCTTGGGCTGCTGACCTCACCGCTGACCCAGTCGGGGCTGCGTATCCGCGGCGATGCCCGATACCTTTACGATTCCTTTGATGGCGGCCAGTCTGATCTCCATTTCAGTCTGGGTCTGACCGTGCCGATTGGCGCAGTGCGGCGGCAGATTGTCGAGAAGACCACCGTTGTCGAGCGCGAAGTCGTGGTTGAGAAAGACTTTGCCGATTCTGATGGTGACGGCGTTGTGGACGGCGTTGATCAATGCCCGAACACACTGCAGGGGCTCGAGGTGGACTCCGTTGGCTGCGTCAAGACCGATCGGGAGCAGTCCGTTGTGCTGCTGGGCGTCACCTTTGACTTCAACTCCGACCGCCTGACCGCCAATGCCCGGGATCTGTTGGTTCGCACGGCGGATGCGATGAAAGGGCAGCCTGATCTCGAGGTGGAGCTGGCCGGCCATACCGACAGTGTCGGTGCCGAGGAATACAACCGTGAGCTCTCCCAGAGACGTGCGGATTCCGTACGCAATTATCTGATCGATCTCGGTGTGTCTCCGGACCAGATGCGTGCCACCGGTTACGGTGAGTCACAGCCGGTGCGCAGCAACGATACCGAAGAGGGACGCGAACGGAATCGTCGTGTTGAATTCAACGTGATTTCCCGTTCAGCTGAAACAGGAGAGAGGCAATGAGCATGTCAGGGTATAAGTTCTATCTGGCTTTACTGTTCGCAGCTGTACTTGCGCTCACTGGCTGCAGGTCCAATAGTTCTGGCAGCTCGGATGGTGCCGTCGGTGGTGATCTGAGTGCTGCGGACACCGATGGAGATGGTGTGCCCGATATCACGGACAACTGCCCGCTGGTGTCTAATGCCGACCAGGCAGACCAGGACGGTGACGGCGCGGGCGATACCTGTGATGCGGATATTGATGGCGACGGCACAGACAACCAATTTGACCCCTGTCCAAGGGATCCGGACGACCTGTGCGATCCCGCTGACGATCCCCGTGATGCGGACGAAGACGGTGTTCCTGATTCGGCAGACAACTGCCCGACCGTTGCCAATCCGGGTCAGGAAGATACCAACACTGATGGCATCGGTGACGCCTGTACCCTGGCAGACAGCGAGGACGAGTACGCCTGCGGATTGGGCGTTGATGACCCGTTCAAGCCTCTGGTGAACGGGCCGGACAACGTCGTTGTCGCCAATGGATCGATCGGTGGCCTCTGTTTGGCCTGTGCTGTTCAGAACCCGGATAACGCAGTTGACCAGATCCTGACAAACTCAACGTCGTTGCTTCTGACGGCGAACGTGGGTGGCAGTGTCACGTTGAATATTGAGGATTCGTTTACCTACCCGGCTCCAAACCGGCTCGGCCTTGCCCTCAGTGGTTCGGGGGGAAGTTTGCTGAGTCTGGCTTTGCTTGAGGATGTCACCATCCGCACCAGGCTGAATGGCGTCGTTCAGGAGACCTTCTCCGGAACCGAGGTGTTGACTCTGGACCTGTTGGGCCTGTTGGGAGACGAGGCGGCCGCTTTCACACTGGTGGATACCGCGCAGGCGTTCAATGCGGTGGATATTCAGTACGGCGGTTTGCTTAATGTAGTCGGTGAGCTGAATGTTATCGGCGCCTGTGCCAGCACCACTGCCTTGTAGGTCTCTACACATGGCGGGCTTACCGTCATGCTAGAAGTAATAAAAAACCCGCAGCTTGAGGCGGGTTTTTTTTAGAGGGAACTGACCCAATGAACTGCTGTGACACCGACAGCAAATACCAACAGGGCCGTAAAGACCCTCAGGCGCCGGTGAGGAGGGAAGAGCGACGCCGACACCCGTTGGACCGGTTCACACCGCTCCTGCATCTTCAGGCGATCCGGCTCTGATTGAGGATGTAAGCCTCGGCACACAGGGCGCAATTAGATTTACTGCAGTGAGCCGTGTCGTGAAGAGACATCCCCGCATGTCGTGTGTCGCCGTCGCTGCGGGTGTTCACGCCTTTGTAAACACGGATATGGCGGCTCAGTGCCAGAGATGCCTCCTGCTGGCTCGCGAAGGGACCCAGGTCAGACTGCTCGCGAGTCATCGCGTACCAGCCAAAGGCGGTATGAACCAGTCTGTTGGTGTGGTTTGCCGGTATTGTTGTGTCATTTCGCATGTTCAATCCTCAAAGAGAGACAACGTTTGAACGACTGCACGAATCTACTATCCCTGTCGGTGTACACGTCCACCACGGGGGCACTGGAATTCTGCTCGTGACCTCATGCTACGGGAACAGGGGAGCAAAACATTGATCTTTGTGACGCAGTTCACGGTTTTGTTGGTCAATCGTTGGTCACTTCCCGCAAGCGCACGGCGCTGATCGCCCCCGCCAGGCCCATCAGCCCAAGGGTGACAATGACAGCAATGTCTGAAATCAGTGAAATAACGGCGGTGAAACCGCCGGTAACGAGCAGCAGCACGCCGATGACCGTGTTGCTCACCGCGGTGTAATCGGTGCGTTTGTTGCCCCCGGCCATGTCGACCAGGTAGGTTTTGCGACCCAGACGAACCCCGGCATGGGCAATGCTCAGCACAAAAAAAGCCGCCGGATAAAACCAGATCGTGCCGGTTCGCTCGCCTGCAAACAGGGCAATCACGCCCACCAGCAGGCACACAGTGCTGGCCATCGAGGCGCCGCGAATCATCACCCGTCGGCTGGAAGTGTCCGCCATCCAACCCCAGAAGCTGGCACTAACGGAGCTTGCCAGGCTGCTTGCCAACAGGAAAACACCCAGCAGCCAATCGCTTTCGGCCTCTTTCTGCGCCAGTACGACGAAATATGGGGCGGCCAGGGCCGAACACAGCAGCAGGGCCCGGGTGATAACGAAATGTCGGAAGGGCGCATCGTCTCTCAGCAAGGACAGACTGTTGAAGGCCTCACGGATGGCATTGTCACCGCCGTCGGTTTCGCCGTCATGTTCCTGAATATTGGCAAACAGGATGCCTGCGATGATCCAGAGGCTGGCTGCCAGCAACAGCAGCACGGTGTAGAAGCCGACGCCAGGATCGCCCCGGTCCCAGAACAGCAGCGCTGTCAGCACCACCGTTGCGGTGCCGCCGATGGTTGTAGCGAGCCCGGACAAACGCCCGCGGCGGGTTTTCGGAATGCATTTGCCCTGGACATCCTTCATGGAGACCGAGCAAAAACCCCGGGCCAGGGAAAACGAAACCAGTGCAGCGATCAGGCCGCCGCCGGCCGCATAGCCCTCGAAAAACCAGACGCTGCCGGCCATGGCCACAACGCTGGCCGCCTGGCCAACACTGCCAAGGGTCCAGAACCACTTGCGCACCGGCTTGCGTCGCACCCACGCCGCGATGACCATCTGTGGCACCATGGATCCGGATTCCCGGATCGGAACCAGCCATGCCACCAGCGCCGGTGCGCCCACTGCGCTCAGCAGCCAGGCCAGCACGGTCTTGGGGCTGATCAGCAGATCCCCGAGTTTGGTCAGCACGTTGCTGGCCAGAATCAGAAAGAAATTGCGCGGCACTTCCCGACAGGCTTCGTCAGGAATGTCCTTGCAGACTCTGGCGTCCTCCTCGTTGGCGATCAGTGCGTAGAGCTGCTCTGTGGCATTGCCGGATCTGGCTGACGTAGCTTTGGCTGACAAGGTCGTCTCCATCGAATGCGGGGTTGCTGGCATCATAGCAGGGCCAGCGCCCGGGCCCCAGTTGGCTTGCCCCCCTGCGGATGTTCGGGCCTAATGCGTCCATACGATGATGAACGGCCACAGGATGCTCCATGCTCAGTTATTTACACGGCTTTCACGCCGGCAATTTTGCGGATGTCCAGAAGCACGCCTCCCAGGTGCTGGCGTTGCGTATGATGCAGGCCAAGCCGGGCGGAATTGCGTGTTTCGATACCCACGCCGGCAGTGCCCTTTACGATCTGAGCAGTGAACGCTCCCGTAAAACCGCCGAGGCGGACCAGGGTGTGCAGAAGCTGTGGGCGGCCGGGCTGCCTCTGGGCGATGACTGGCAGCCACTGATGGCCGTGCTGGCGGAGATGAATCCGCCCGGCTCGCCCTTGCGCAAGTACCCGGGGTCACCGGAGTGGTTCCGGCGTTTTCAGCGCTCTCAGGACGCGCTGACCGCCTTCGAACTTCATCCCACGGAGGGCGAACAGCTGGCGGGCTGGGCCGGGCGTGGCCAGGTCCGCGTCTTCCGTGAGGACGGTCTGCGGGGATTGTTGCGGCAGTTGCCACCGTCGGCGCCGCGGCTGTTGGTGTTGATGGACCCGTCCTACGAAATCAAATCCGACTACCAGCAGGTGGCCGATACCCTGGCGAAGGCCTGGCGCAAGTGCCGCCATGGCGTCTATCTTGTCTGGTATCCGATATTGACGGCAGGCCATGAGCAGTTGCTGAAACGGGCGTTGTTGGATGGCCCGGTAAAGCCGGTGCTGTGCAGTGAAGTGCACCTCAAGCGCCCACCTGCCAGAGGGATGGTCGGCTCCGGTCTGCTGGTGGTGAACGCACCCTGGGGCTTTGAGGAACGTCTGACCGCCATGCTGGCCGCGGTGTCGGGTGAGGAAGCGCTGGACGTATCGATCTCGATGGACTGGCTGGTGCCGGAATAAACCCCGTTTTGCGGTATGGGAGTGCTCAGCTTGGCGAATGACGCCTTACACCAAACGATCCTTCCGGAGTTGCCCGGTGGGTTGATCCCCATCGAGGAGTGGCGGCTCCCTGAAACCTCCGTACACCGGTCGATCAAGGGCGCGGTCCGCAACGCCTGGGGCCAGCTTCGCGCCGGTATCGCGCCGGATAACGAGGCTTGCGACAGCCTTGATGACCTGCCCGTGCTGTCGCAACTGCAGTTGGAGCGTTTTGCGCCGGATCGGGATTACGCGCGAATGGCCATGCTGCTACTGGAGTCTGTCGAGGAAAGTGCGGCGGACAACCCGGTGACGTTTCTGGTGGCGCCGCCGTTCTCGGGCATACACAAGGCGTTACAGGTACTGGCGGACGATACCCATGGCGCCTCCCGCCGACTCATTACGCCCCCGGATAACCTGTTGTTGTCTGCAGGTGATGCCCGGGCCTGGTGGGACGCCTGCGACCTCACGCAGCCCTGGGTGATTCCTGAACTCTCGGCATTCTGGCTCCGCCATCGCTCCGGCCTCGAACTGATTCGGGAGTTGCTGAAACGTGTTGCCGCCGGCCGCGCCGGGGAGGGTTTGGTGGGCTGTGCCAGCTGGTGCTGGCAGTTCTGGAGTCATTGCCTGCCGGACGGCCGTTTTCAGGCGCTGACACCGGCGCCCATGCACGGAGAACTGCTTGGCCACTGGCTCAATGACCTGGCATCCCGGCGCAATCGGCAGGGCGTGGTGGCGCGCATGTCGGACAGCGGGCTTTGGGTTCTGCCCGCTGCCCCGGATCAACTGGACGAAGGTCAGAAAGCCGCCAGTCTCCTGCGTGACCTGGCGGCGCTTTCCCGGGGCATTCCCGGTGTAGCCCTGGCGATCTGGCAAAAGGCCTTGCGGGCTCGCCCGGAAGAGGAGCAGCAAACACGCGACAGGCAGGACGATCACCACCTGGCGACCCGGCCGGCATGCTGGGTCGCGCCTCTGGAAAAACTCAGCCTGCCTTCGATGCCAGTCACCGTGGGTCGGGGGGCGGCGCTGACCCTGCACGCGTTGCTGCTGCACGACGCGCTCAATGAAGACCGCCTTGAGTTGGTCACCGGTCTGCCCGGGCATGAACTGGCTTTGGTGTTGAATCGGCTGCGGCGGGCCGATCTGGTGGCTTTCCACGAGGCGGAGGCCAGCTGGCGGGTCACCCCGCTCGGCTACCCCGCCATCCGGCGGCAATTGCAGAGTGACGGTTTTCCCGTCGATCCGTTTTGACAGGAGTAGAGCATGGGTGACCTTGGTCTGGGTACGGCCTTTTCCGATATAACTGTGGATGCCCTATTGGAGGCCCTGTTTCTGGTGGTGCTGGCGTCCGCGGTGATCATGGTGGTGCAAAACCTGG
>JAEPMM010000020.1 GCA_017643965.1 Marinobacter sp. | reverse complement strand
GGTGGCAGCACCACACTGTTTTCGGACGTGCTGCTGAAAGGCTACGTGGGCCCCACCGACCTGGTCATCCGCAACGAGGGCGATGCCACCCGAACGCTCTCCAACGGCAATGTGGTGTCAGGTTCTGAGTTGCAGCTCGATACCCACTTTGAAGTCACCGACGGCAGCCTGAACTGGGATGTGGCCGACCTGATCTTCATCTTCAACTTCGCGGCGGTGGGGATCGAGGGGCTGCAGATTCACAACCGCCGCGGCGACGATACCCTCGGGCATTTCGGAATGGCCCACGCCACCGCCAGATTCTCCAGAGGCACCAGCGCCGCCTCCGGCAAGGAAGGTCTGTCGATCCATGACGTGGAGTTCCGCGCCGACATCGATATGCCGGTGTTCCGCATTGGTCCCGAAAGTATCGGCAGTGTGTCGTTCACCGACTTCGCCATCACCGACACCACCCTGATGGTGTATGGCCACTAGCGCAACACTGGACAACGCCCTGACTCCACCCTGTAAACTGCCCGTCTCTCACTGACGGGCAGGCCATGACAGATTCCACCGACCTTGCGTACTCGAAACGAACGTCGTGGCGGCGGCTCACGCTGTTCAGCCTGCTGTTCATCGGGCTGACCGGCATCGGGCTGTACGCGGTGTACGATCGGTTTGCCGGGCGCAGCCTGACCTTCGACAGCCGTTTGATCAACCCCGCCACGATAACGGCGGTGATCGCGTTACTGCTGGTCTACTTCAGCGCTGACGGCCTGCGCCTGCACTTCACCCTGCGGGCACTCGGGCACCGGCTCCCCCTGCCAGCGATTTTCCGCCTGGTATTTATCAACCTGTTTTTCTCCAACGTCACACCCATGGCTACCGGTGGCGGTTTCGCGCAGATCTGGTACCTGCATCATCATGGTGTGCCCGTGGGGCGGGCAACCGCAGCCACCACCATCCGAACGGTGCTGGCGGTGGTGTTCATATTCTCGCTCACCCCGGTGTTCCTGCTGACTCTGGATGCGTTCAACGGCCGCTCACTGGGCGGAAATCTTGGTGTCGCGCTGGCGGTTTTCATTGCCCTCTATCTCGGCTTTTTCGCGGTGTTGCTGTTTCGTACGCGCTGGCTTATCGGAACGCTCACCGGTTTGCTGGCCGCGCTGCGGCGCGCCCACCTGATCGGGGAAGCGCGCCACCGGCGCTTGCAGTTCAAGGCCCGGCGAGAGATGCTGCGCTTTTCCCGCAGCTTCGGCGATTACCTGAAGGGACCGCCGCTGTTTGTCTGGCTGTCGGTGGTTTTCACTGCGGTGTTCCTGCTCAGTCTGTTCAGCTTTCCGGCGCTGCTGATGATCAGCCTGGGATACGAGGTAGACTATGTGGTGTCGCTGGGCTTGCTGGTAGTCACCACCTTTATCATGTACTTCTCACCCACGCCCGGGGCGTCGGGCATATCAGAGGGTGTGTTCGGCAGCTTTTTCCGCGATATGCTCTCGGGTAACCACCTGATTCTGGTCATTGTCAGCTGGCGGCTACTGACCATCTATCTGGGCATGCTGATTGTCCTTGTGGTGCTGCAAAGGGACCTGCTCAGACAGCGCAGACATGTGAGAGGCACGGAATGATCCTGCGTAATCCGCTGAAATGGTTGTTTTACGTTTGCCTGCTGATTGTCATCCTGCTGGTGGGCTACAAGGTCTATCTGAATGTTTTCACCGAGGATTACGCCGGCATCCACACCGACCAGGTGGAACGCATCGAGCAGCGGGTGGCGCCCGGCCAGCCGTTCAGCTTTGCGGTGGTGGGCAACATTAACAACTCTGTGGGGGTGTTCGAGCAGCGCATGATTCCCCTGCTCAATGACGACGGCGTTGATTTCATGGTGTCTGCGGGCAACGCCGTCAGTGGTGGCGGGGAAGACAAATACCGGGCCCTGCACGGCACCCTCAGCCACCTCGACATACCCTACCTGCTGACCTTCGGCGCCCATGAGTACGAGGACTTCGGCAGCTTCCGCTTCTACGATCACTTCGGCCCGCACTTTTTCAGCGTCGTCGCCGGGGATGCCCGGCTGATCTTCCTCGACAGCACCGGCAAAACTCCCTGGCAATGGCAACTACGCTGGCTTGACGACCTGCTGGGCAAGGACACCTCCCGCGTCCGCATCGCCTTCATTGGCCATCCGCCGTTCGAGCCGGAGAGCGACCTGCCATTTGACCGGGATGAGGATTACCTGGGCCCGCCGGAATTCCGCGAGGCGCTGCTGGCCATGGCAGAACGGCACGGAATTGAGCGGGTGTTCTCCGCCAATCTGTCGGCATTCGCCGAAACCGTACGCGGCAAAACCCAATACATCGCCACCGGTGGCGCCGGAGGGCTGGTGCTGAATAACGACACCAGCTTCTACCACTACGTACGGGTGGATGTGACCGCAGACGGCCAGGTCAGCCACACCCTGCAGCGGGTGGAGGTAGGGCAGGATCCTGTGCTCAAACGGCTTGAGAGCCTGTGGTTTTTCATTTATTCGCTGTTCTACACCGGCTTTCTCAACTTCCTGCTGATTGTTGCGGTGTTTGCGGCGGTGACCATCAAGCTGTACGGCGCCATCTTTGTCGGCAAGGACTACTACCCGGATTACGACCTCGACCCCGCACCCTGGCTGGACAAGCCGCTGCGGGTGGCCATGTTCACCAACAACTACCTGCCGTTCATCGGCGGTGTTCCCATCTCCATCGACCGGCTCCGGCGCGGGCTGGAGCAACTGGGTGACACCCTGCTTATTGTGGCCCCGCGATACCGGGGCGAGCCTCGCGGCGAGACTGGCGTGCTGCGGGTACCGTCGCTGCGGGCCATGGGTGAGAAACGGGAGTTCCGGTTGGCGAACATCTTTCTCGCCCGCATTCGCCGGCAGGTGCGCAGGTTCCGCCCGGACGTCATCCACCTGCATCACCCGATCTGGCTCGGGTCGCTGGGCCTGTTCATGGCGCGGCGGCTGGGTATCCCGGCCATCTACACCTACCACACGCGGCTGGAGCACTACGCCCACTTTGTGCCGCTGCCGGGGATGCTGTTCCGCAACCTGATATCCCACGCGCTGATCAAACGGTTCGCCAACAAATGCGACGGTGTGATCGTGCCCACCTACTCCACCGAAGAGTATCTGCGCATGATCGGGGTGAAATCCCCGACCTATGTTCAGCCCACCGGGATCGAGTATCAGCGTTTCCAGGAGGTTGACCCCGCCGAGGTCAGCAATCTTCGCAAGCGGCTGGGGCTGGGCAGGGAGAAGATCTTCATCAGCGTGTCACGGCTGTCGAACGAAAAGAATATTGATTTCATGATCGAGGCGATCAGCGCGTTGCACCGGGAAACCCGGGTACCGTTCCGCTTCCTGATGATTGGCGACGGACACCAGCGTGACCGCCTGCAAGGCAAGATCGACCAGCTGGATCTCACCGGCCACGTGACGCTGGTCGGTGCGGTGCCACCGGAGGCGATGGCCATCTGGTACAAGCTGGGGGATGCGTTCCTGTTTGCGTCGAAATCGGAAACCCAGGGCATGGTGATTCTGGAGGCCATGGCCGCCGGTCTGCCGGTGGTGGCCGTGCGCTCCAGCGGTATCGAGGATGTGGTTCGCCACGGGGTGAACGGCTTCAAGACTCCGGAAAAGCAGGACCAATGGCGTGCGTGCGTCAAACAGCTGCTGGAAGATGACGACCTCCGCGGTGAGCTGGCCGCCCGGGCGCTGGCTTTTGCCGAGGACTTTTCAGTAGAGCGTTTCGCTGACGACGTGCGGCATATTTACGCCACTACGCTGGCACTGGTGGACAAGAAACGGAAGCGCCGCAGCTCCGGAACCTGACGCGGTGATTTCACCGGCGGCGCTGATCGGTTTACACTGGAAACACGTATTTGCTGTGTATATTCACGATCGGAGAAACAGCGTGAGCGGCATCCCCGTTGGAATCAGCACCTGCCTTCTGGGCAAGGAAGTTCGCCATGATGGCGGGCACAAGCATTCCCGTTACTGCACCCAGGTGCTTTCGAAGCATTTCGAATTCCGCGCCATCTGCCCCGAGCTCGAAGCCGGGCTGGGGGTGCCCCGGCCCGCGATTCACCTGCGGGAGCACGACAACGGCCTGCGCTTGATTGAAACCCGGGGCACCGCCGACCATACCCCCGCGATGCAGACGTTCATTGACCGTATCCTGCCGGAGCTGGCGGATCTTCGTGGCTATATCCTGATGGCCAAGTCGCCCAGCTGCGGCATGGAGCGCATCAAGGTGCACAACGAGGAAGGCCGGGTTACCCACCGGGACGGCCGGGGCATGTTCGCGGACGCGTTGATTCGTGCCTTCCCACTGATGCCGGTGGAGGAAGAAGGCCGCCTGAACGACGACAGGCTGCGGGAAAATTTCATTGAACGGGTGTTCGCCTACGACGATTGGATGCAGAACGTGGCTGGCGACAAACTCTCGGCAAAAGCGCTGATCGAGTTCCATACCCGCCACAAGTTCCAGCTGCTGGCCCACTCGGAACGACTATACCGCCAGCTCGGCCCCATGCTCAGCGACCTGAAATCCGAGCCCCTGGCGGATCTGGCGGATCGCTACATTCAGGGTTTTATGGAAGCCATGGGCCGCCGCGTCAGCCGTGGCTCCCACGTGAACGCCATGCAGCATCTGATGGGCTACCTGCGGGATTCCATGGCGGACGAAGACCGCAAGGTGATGATCGAGCAGATCGAGGCGTACCACCGCGGTGAAGTGCCCCTGGTGGTCCCGATGACGCTGCTGCGCATGGCGCAGCGCCGGGAACCGGTGGACTATCTGAGCACTCAACACTACCTGACGCCCTATCCTGATGAACTGGGGCTGCGCAATCGGGTGTAACCTCGCTTGGCTGAGATCAGAAGCCGTAAAGCACCGAGATCGAGGTTTCGGTGTCGGTGTCGTCGGAGTCCGCCGGCGCGTCCGACACGTGCTTGACCCGGTAGGCCACTTTCATCGACAGATTGCCCACAATGCTGGCCTGGATCGAGGTTTCAGATTCGGTGATGACGTTGTTCTCGTCGAGGCCGATTTCGGAGCTCAACTTCTGGCGGAACAGGGACGTTTCGGAGATACCGTAATCAAACTGAGCAGCCAGTCGTGCGATGGCCTCTTCCTCTTCCCGATTTCCGTCTTCGTCCGGCTCTTCCAGCTTGTTGAACCGGTAACCGAGACCGGCCGACAGGTCGAGGAACGTGCGGTCATTCCAGTTCAGGAAGCGATTACCGTAACCGGCGGTGGCCGATGACTGGAAATCGTACCCGGAGAAGCGGTCATCCTCGTAGCCGCCCCGCAGGAACAGGTACTGGTGCTCATCAAACTTGTAGTTGGTCTCAAGCTCGGCGCGGTAACGCTCGGCCGTGGTTTCATCCTCCGCTTCGGAATACACCGAGCGGAAGTCACCACTGTTCCGCCACTCCGTCACTTCGTGAATCAGACCAAGACGGCCGTTTACGTTGGTTTCCTCGGTGTTGCCGGTGGTTTTCAATACACCCAGCTCCGCCTCACCTTCCCAGTCTTGCGCGTCTGCCGCCGCCAGAGGCGACACCAGAATCGCGGTGATGGCCGTTGCCTGCTTCAGTCCCATGGAATCTCCTTGTTACACGTTCGCGGATTTTCCGGTCTGCTCGCCCGCCAGACTCTTCCGCGCCTGACGTTCCCGCTCTGCTTTCTTGCGGGCCTTGCGTTCTGCGATGATGCGGGCTGCTTCGCCGCCCACATGGGCTTCGCCGCGCTCTTCCGCCAGCCGCATCTGCCTTTCCCGCTCGGCAAACCGTGCTTTCTGCTCTTCGGTCAGTGACTCGATGCACTGATGGCAACTCACACCCTGCTCGTACTCCGGGCGCTGCTTGTCATCCTCGGTGATCGGCCGGCGGCAGGCATGACACTGGTAATAGCCGCCACGTTCCAGCCGGTGATTCACG
The DNA here is from genome assembly GCA_017643965.1 of Marinobacter sp. GTDB lineage: Bacteria > Pseudomonadota > Gammaproteobacteria > Pseudomonadales > Oleiphilaceae > Marinobacter. The sequence continues at coordinate 12,028 of JAEPMM010000020.1, read as the reverse complement.
GTCACGCGATCATCGAACACGAAACATTCGCCCTGCCAGAGGCTCTGTTCCTCAGGCACCTCTTCCAGGTACTTGAGGATGCCGCCGTGCAGGTGATACACCTCTTCGAACCCCTGCTCTTTCAGAAACGCCGTGGATTTCTCACAGCGAATACCGCCAGTGCAGAACATGGCGACTTTCTTGTGTTTTGAGGGGTCCAGATTGTCCTTCACATACTCGGGGAACTGTCGGAAGGTGTCAGTGGCCGGATTGACGGCATTTTTGAACGTTCCGATTTCCACTTCGTACTGATTGCGGGTGTCTACCAGAATTACGTCGGGGTCCGAGATCAGATCATTCCAGTCTTTTGGCTGCACGTAAGTACCCACGATGCGCCTGGGGTCGATCCCCTCGACACCCATGGTGACGATCTCTTTCTTGAGCTTCACTTTGGTGCGCTTGAACGGCTGGATATCCACGAAGGATTCCTTGTAATCAATGCCGTCGAAACGCTCATCGCTGCCCAACCAGGCCTTGACGGCATCAATGCCGCCGCGGCTGCCGGCGATGGTGCCGTTGATGCCTTCCCGCGCCAGCAACAGGGTGCCGTGCACGTCCTGTTCAAGCAATACATCCAGCAACGGCTGGCGAAGGGCTTTGTAATCGTTCAGAACTGCGAACTTGTACAGTGCGCAGACAACCACGTCCTGACTCATTTCTCTCTCCTGCGGGCCGGACCGTAAATCCGGAGCATGGGTTTAAAAAAATCCCCCGTCGCCGGCGATCGATGGATCGTGAGGCAGACAGAGGACCGGAATTCTAACTAACCGGGCACACCGATCAAGTTAATCCTGATTACCATTCGCCAATTCGCGCTCCACCACGGCAGACAACTGGCCCCAGCCCGGACGGGTCAGGCGGATGTTGTCGACCAGCACGGTGGGGGTGCTGGTCACACGCATCTGCATGGCAACCTGCAGGCTCTGCTCCACCGCCTCACGGTGCAGTTCGGTGGTCATGCAGCGGCGGAAACGACGCTCTTCGAGACCCAGGTCGCTGGCGTAGCGGGAGAAGGTGGCCAGAGGATCGCCGGACCCGCTCCACTCGGTCTGCATGTCGTACAGCTCGTCGTGCATTTGCCAATAGGCACCCTGATCACCGGCACAGCGGGCGGCCTGGGCGGCGGGCATGGCGTTTTTATGCTGCTGCAGGGGCAGGTCGAAATACACGAAGCGAACCTGTCCGGACTCGACATACTCCTCTTTCAGGCGCTTGCTGGCGTCCGAGAAGCGTCCGCAGGCCGGGCCCTGGTAATCGGCGAATTCGCGGACCACCACCGGCGCGTCGGCATCGCCGACAGAAATGCCATAGCGATCCAGTGCTGCGGGGAAGGCGTCTGCGTCAGGGGCCGCAACCGGAAGCTCGTCCGACGTCTTGTCCGGCGCCGCCGTCAGGAAGAACACGCCGATGATGGCTGCGACGATCGCGAGGGCTGTTACGCCGAGCACCAGCGGTTTGCGGTTCTGAGGTTTTGCCGGTGATGGCTGGCCGGTTTTCTTGCGTCGTTTTGCTTCACCCATACGAACTCCTTGTTATTCGCTGTTGTGTTGTTTATTGGTTTTCAGGGGTTTGTGAGCACGCTAAGATCCTTTATATCCTACAAAAGTTCCAACAAAAATTAAGGAATACTCATGGCTTTGCCTGATTCTCTGAAGAACCGCCTGTCTCTGCCTCTGGTGGCCGCCCCCATGTTTCTGATCTCCGGCCCGGAACTTGCGCTTGCGTGTTGCAAACAAGGCATCGTGGGCAGTTTTCCGGCGCTGAACCAGCGCACCAGCGAAGGCTTCGAGCAGTGGCTGATTCAGATGAACAGTGAGCTTGAGGCGCTCTGTGACGAGGATCCCGCCCACCCGCCCGCCCCCTATGCGGTCAATCTCATCGTGCATCGCACCAACCCCCGCTGGCAGGCGGACCTGGAGCTGTGCGTGAAACATCGGGTGCCGATCATCATTACCTCTCTGGGGGCGGCCAGCCAGGTGGTTGACGCGGCGCACAGCTACGGTGGCCTGGTGTTCCACGATGTAACCAATCAGAAACACGCTCGCAAAGCCGCCGAGGCCGGCGTGGACGGCATCATTGCGGTGGCCGCCGGCGCCGGAGGCCATGCCGGCACCATCAACCCGATTGTGCTGGTGCACGAAATTCGCGAGGTCTTTGACGGCGTCATCCTGCTGGCCGGCGGGCTGTCACAGGGTGAGGACATTCTGGCAGCCCGGGCCATGGGAGCCGATCTCGCTTACATGGGCACCCGGTTTATCAACACCGAGGAATCCCAGGCGGACGACGCCTACCGCAACATGATCATCGAAGCGGTGTCCGGGGACATCATTCATACCCCAGCGGTCTCCGGCGTGCCCGCCAGTTTCATGCGCCAGAGCCTGGAGGCGGCGGGCTTCCCCATGGACAAACTGCACCAGGCTGGTGATGTGAACTATGGCGAGAAACTCAAGCCCATCGACGACGAAGCCAAGGCCTGGAAAACCGTATGGTCGGCGGGACAGGGCGTGAGCCAGATTCGGGATGTGGTGTCGGTACAGACCCTGGTGGAGCGTCTCGAGCGCGAATACCGCGAGGCACAGCAGAGGCTGTGTCGCTAGACTGCGTAGCCAGAGCGCAGAGCTCGACCCGGGCCAGCCCTTCACTGGTCTACCCCGGGTCGGCTACGATTAGCGGTCAGTCGTCGCTGTCGTCAGACTCCTCGTCTTCCAGCTCCACCTCATCGGCGACGTAGTTATTGCTGCCAACGGGGCTCTCGATGTACTCCACCTCAAGCAGCGGACGTTCGCCATCGCTGAACAAGTCTCGCACGAGCGCTCGGTTACCATCCTCGAAAGCCGAATTATCAGCGGCGATCCGCACCCCCAGTACGGTAATGGTGGCACTGTCGATGGCGGTGAGGCGCCCGGTCAACTCAAACTCGGCGTCGTCAATGGGCTCGCGCTCAATCTTGACCGCTTCCAGGAACACTGTGCCGGTCTGATCAGACCGCTCAATGCCCTCGACCTCCAGCTCGAAGGCGCCGTTGAGATCGTTGAACCCGATGCGGCGATCGTCCTCATCGTCGCTGATAATGGTCAGCGGGGTGACCTGCACCAACACACCGCCCACCCGGAAGGACTGAGACTGGGGATTGATGGACGCAGAGTCCACAGGGCCCTCCACTTCCGCATTGGCATCGCGGATGTCGATCTCCTCCGCTTCCACCCGGCCGTCTGCCAGGAAGTCACCCTCCACCTGAATCAACAGCCCCGGCTGCAGATCATTTGCGGTGAGACCGTCATCGAACACGTCGTCGTTGGGCACCACCACAGTCAAGCCGTTGATGGTAAAGGTGCGATCGGTTGCGCGGTAGGCGGTGGCAACCGGCCCGGCAAACTCGATGTCGTCGCCATCGCGGCGTTCATAGCGACGGGTTTCGTCTCGCTCCAGACTCGTTGCACGAATGGCTGGCTCATCGTTGACGGTGACGATTTCACCTTCGGCTTCCACCCGGAACCCCGGCGTCTGCAAATCCGACGGCGTCAGCCCGTCTTCGAAGGCTGTATTCTGCTCGTCGAACTCGACAAGGAAGCCGTTGATCCGGAATTGGTTCACCCCAACAGCGCCGGGGTCACCGTCAACGCTGCCCTCGATTTCCACATCACGGGCGGGCGCGTCCACAGCGCCGATGTAACTGGCCCGGTAGTCCCCGTTGGGGAGGCGCCAGCCGCTGACACGAACGACGTCACCAGCGGCCAGGGTTTGCAGTGAAACGCCCCTGAAGACGGTCTGCTTGTCCGTAACGATGGTCTGGCCATAGAGGGTGATGGTCACGCTTTCCCGGATCGTGCTGTCATCCGGATCGGCGACCGCCACCAGATTCCCGATCTCGCCGCGGAAGGTGTCATCGTATTCCACCCGCTCCGCAGTGCCACTGCCGTCGCTGCGCCATTCGCCGTCGATGCGCAGGATCATGCCCTTATCAAGCTGGCTTTCCGTGGTGATGCCGTCATCGCTGGCGACATTGCCGTCGGTTTCGAAGCGGATGCCGTTAACGAACACACTGCCGAATCCGGACACCGGGCCAACGCTGGAGCCGGTGCCGCGAATACCGCCGTCGGCCACACCAATACCACCGCCACCACCTCCGCCACCACACGCGGCAAGCAACGCGGCGCTCAGTGGCACCGCAGCCAGAGTCAGGTGGCGGATCGAGAATGTCGATTTCATTGATTGCTCTCCATGTCCGGATCCGGCTGTAACGGCTCCTCGAAATAGAAAATACTGACGCCGGTTCTGACCGACTCCCCGGTCTGGCCCTTGCCCCCGGCACCGGCGATATCCCGGTCGTGGGGGCCCAGCCACTGGTCCAGCTGCTCGAGGAGTTCCTGGGACCGGGCAGCGGCATGTTGCCGCCAGCGGGCCATGATTTCCGGCGGAACGTTGTTGTACGTCAGTGTGCGCTGGAACAGGGGCTGACGGTCTGATTCGCCACTGACCAGATTATGATCAATCGTAACGATTAAATCTGATACGTCTTCACCGAAGATCTGGAGCATTTCCTCGTTGTCCCCCGCCGGCACATAGGCGCGCTGTTTCAGCACCAGATGGCCGGAATCACCGTCGACCGCCACAACACCCACCCGGACCAGTTCGTCCAGCACCGCTCTGGGTGGCATGTCGCCACTGTAGCGCTTGACCAGCTCGCTGAAGCTCATGGCGCCGTCAAACGCCAGCAGTGCGGGCTCGCCGTCCCGGTTCTGGAACGCGGCGTCATGCACCCAGCCGGATACCACGCGAGAGGCCCGGTTGGCCTGGCTGGCGGTGGCGTTGCCCGCAGGCTCGCCCGCCAGGTTCTCCCGGTGCCGCCTGACTTCTTTGCGGGTCAGACCGGTCATCACCGCTGCGCGGGAATCCGAGGGTTTCCGGCGTCCGTCGCCGAAATCTTCCAGTGCCGCCTCCACGTAGGCCCGCTTGACCAGGTCCGCGAATTCAGCGAACGGAATCCCATTGCGGAGCAGGAGCCGGGCAAGGGGGCGCAGAATTCGGTACAGCGCCCGATGCAGAGGTGGGGTGTCGGAATGTTTCATGTTTGGGATTGTATTCCCATGGCAACATCAAAACCAGAAACACCCGGTGACGGAGTGTTCACCGGGTGCCCGCCACGATCAGTCGTCTTCCTCAATCTCTTCAATAACGTACTCGCCACCGCTGGTTGGAACGTATTCCACCTCTACCTCGTCACCGACCTGAAGCCCGGAGAAATCAGCAGAGCCGCGCTGCAGTTCCAGCCCCATAACGGTAAGGGTAACGTCGGTCAGCGCGGTGATCCGGCCCTCCAGTTCAAAGCCGTCGTCATCATCGTCTTCCCGCTCGATGGTGATGGCCTCCAGAAAGCCGCCCTCCCCGGACCGCTGACGACCTTCGATTTCCACGAAGTCGCCAACATTCAGGCTTTCGATATCGCGGGTTCGCAGCGTGATGCTGTCGTCATCGTCATCATCGTCGTCGTCCTCGATCAGCGTGGCGCTGGTCAGAACCACACGCACACCGCTGACAATCAGGGTCTCGCTGTCGGGTCTGGATTCAATCACGCCCTCCAGCTCGGCATCGCCATCCCGCGGCTCGATTTCTTCCGCCACCAGCACACCGTTGCGGTATTCACCTTCCACTTTAACCAGCAATCCATCGGCCAGGTCGCTTTCCCGCAGGCCATCGTCGAACTCGGTGCCACCATCAATCTGCACCTGAATGCCGTTGACAAAGAAGGTACGGCTGGTGGCGTTCAGGTCGTAAACACTGCCGGCAATCTCGACGTCGTCGTCATCGTCGAACAGGTCGTCTTCGTCGTCGATTTCCCGGGCGATCAGCACGGTACCTTCCGCATTCAGGCTGCCTTCCACTTCAACGGCCAGGCCGTTTTGCAGATCATCGGCACTCAGGTCGTCATCGAAAACCGCGCTGGTGTAACTGACCGGAAAACCGTTAAGGGTGAAGGTCTGGGCCTCGGCATCCAGATTTTCCACTACGCCCTCGATCTCCACGTCATTGTCGTCATCAAAATCCACCCCGATGGCCCGAACGCCGACAAAACTGGCGCGGAATGAGCCATCCGCCAGCGGCCAGCCACTGACCCTTACCCGGTATGTGTCCGGCGCGACACCATTCAGTTCAACCGGGCTCAGCCCCTTGAACACGGTTTGGCCATCCAGGCGCACCGTCTGGCCGGCAACGATCAGCTCACCCACGTTTTCCACATCGTCCCAGGTGGCGGCGGTCAGCGGGCCCCGCAGGGTGTCGTCGTAGTCGATCCGCTGGGCCTCTCCCTCACCACGGCCATCCCAGCTACCGCGCACCTTGAGGATCATGCCTTTCTCGAGCTGGGTTTCCCGCTCGATCCCATCGTCGCTGGTCACTGAACCGTCTGTCCGGAAGCGCGTTCCGTTGACGTAGACGCTGCCAAAACCGGACACCGGCCCGACACTGGACCCGCTGGACGTACTGACGCCGTCCGACCCACCGGAACTGCCGCTTCCGCCGCCACCGCAGGCGGCCAGTACACTGACGAGCGCACCACCGAGGGCAAATCTGATCGCTGTAGCCAAGGCATTGTGTTTCATCGTTCTTCTCCAGGCGTGTTTTCGCTGTACATTTTTGGGATATTTTTCCCACTTAATATTTGGGAAATTAATCCCATTTTTTCTGGTTGTCCAGTTTTTGCTCATTAAGAATTTGTGAACTTTTGCCCTCAGGGCGCGTAAGCTCTCCTGACACCATTTGAAAGGAGGGACACCATGCTGGGATTTTTAAAAGGCGATCCGAAGAAGAAGCTGCAGAAAGCGTATGAGGACAAGCTCGCCAAGGCGCTCCACGCGCAGCGCAATGGGGATCTGCGCACGCACGGCACGCTTATGGAAGAAGCGGAGAAAATCTACGCGGAGATTCAGGCACTGGAGAAGCAGGCGTGAGCCGGGGAGTTACCACTCCCCCATCAGTTGCCGCAGCTGCTGGTTCAACCGGTCAACCTCACGGCGCATCTGCTGAACCTCATCCAGCAGATCCAGAGACATTGCCAGCCCCGGCATGTTGATCTTGAGGTCTTGCTGTAACCGTTGGGCTTTGCGCAGCCGCGCGAGGGCGGCCAGATCAAACTGCCACTGGCGCTCCTCCGGCCCCTCCTCCACCGGCGCAATAATGCCGTAGCTGACAAGCTTGATGACAAACTCCGCGTGGCACTCGCCTCGCTCGCAGATCTCACGCAGGGTGAGGGTCATCTGCGGCTCGTCCACGTCCACGGTCAGAATCGAGTCTTTTCTGGTCATTTCCGGCTCCTCTTACCGAACCTGTCTTACCGAACCTGTGCCTGAACCTAAACATGAAGCTTGCTGCGGGGATTGAAGTTCGCCTCAGCCTCCGCCAACTCCTGATAGAGTTTTTCCGCTTGCTCGGAGTGCTGCTCGGGCATCACGATCTGAAGCAGTACAATCTGATCCCCCGGGTGCTTGCCCGGTAGCCCCTTGCCCTTGAGGCGAAGTCGACGGCCGCTGGATGAGCCCCGGGGCACCTTCACTTTCACCCTTGAACCCACCGTCGGCACCGTGATCTGGGCGCCCAGCGCCGCTTCCCACGGCGCAATGGGCACGGTGACCACCACATCCCGCCCCTCGACACTGAACAGCGGGTGAGGTGCCAGCTCCACTTCGATCAACATATCGCCGGCCTCTCCCCCACCGATACCCGGCGAGCCCTGACCTTTCAGGCGCAGATGCTGGCCCTCGCGCATACCGGCGGGGATTTTCACTTTCAGGTTCTTCTGGCGAGCGACGATACGGCCATGGTCGTCAGCCTCATGCACCCGGAACGACACCTGCTTTTCGCAGCCCTGGAACACCTCTTCCAGGAACAACGCCAGCCGGGCGTGAACGTCTTCTCCGCGCATGCGATTACTCTGGCGGAAACCACGACCGCCGCTAAAGCCCTGGCTTGAATGTCCACCGTGGCCACCGCCGAAGATTTCTTCGAAGAAGTCACTGAACTGCCGGGCATCGGCTTCGGTGTAGCCGCCGCGGCCGAAGCCGGACGCACTCTGCCAGCCTGGTGGCGGCTCGAACGAGCCGTCGGGCCGGGCGCCGTATTTGCGGAGCTCGTCGTACTCTGCCCGCTTTTCAGGGTCTTTGAGCACCTCGTAAGCTTCACCCAGGTCTTTGAATTTGGTGTCGGCATCGTCTTCCTTGCTGACGTCCGGGTGGTACTTGCGGGCCAGCTTGCGATAGGCCTTTTTGATGTCCTCAGGGGAGGCAGACTCGCTCACACCGAGTACGGCGTAATAGTCTTTGAAGTCCATGGATCTCCTCATCTACGGTCATTATCAATTCCCGCATTTAGCCATTAGTATAGGCAGCCGCCGACACTCGGCAATGAACGACCCTGGTTTTTCCTGTAACAACGGCCAACGCACACGGTGCCCCCACATTCCATGACTCAGGTCCCATCCCGACAACCCGGTGTTGCCCGGTCGCGGCTGCTGCAACTGACGGCTTCCGCCGCCGGCACAAAGACCGACGATGCCAGCCTGCCCTGCGTCGCCGAGCGGCTGGGCCGGTTGTTCGGCCTGGGAGACACCATGAGTCTGGATTCGGCGCTGGCCTTCCGTGGTGGTCAGCCCGCCGGAGTGCAGCGTGCGTTGGTCGAGCAACTGGCGCGGGAGCTGGCCACCACCCGCCGTGCCCTGATTCAGCGGATTCAGCGCTACGGGGATGAAATGGAGGCGGACGACCCGGCGGCGTTCGAGCCCTATCTGAACGCCTGGCTCACCCTGCAACGCAAAGTCGCTGCCAGCAGCCGCCAGTTGCGGGACAAGATCCGTAAGGCGATGAAAGATCAGAGCCCGACCCTCGCCCGGCTGGCAGAGCTGGATGCGGTGTTCGACCACACCATGGCCGGCTATACCAGCCAGTGTTTTTCCCGAATTTCAACGGTGCTGGAGCAACGGTTCCAGACCCTGAAAACACCCCCTGAGCAACCCTCCGGGCACACCCCGCAAGCGGGCAACCCGCCCGCTGACTGGCGCCACCGCTACTGCGAGGAAGCGCAGACTCTGTTACTCGCTGAACTGGATGTTCGGCTGGAGCCGGTGCTGGGTTTGCTGGAGGCCTGCCACAACGAGGCGAGTGATTCACCATGACCAGACTTTTCTTTTTTCTCGCGTTTGCCCTCGGCCTGGCCGTGGTGGCCTGGATTGGCCACGGCTTTCTCGGTTCCGACCGGCTGGCGCTGACCGTGACCGCGATCATTGCAGCGGTGTACGGGCTGGGTTTTGCCGAACTGATCGGGTTCCGGCGCACGACACACCAGCTGGCCGAGCGCCTGCGCTCCGCCCCGGATAACCGCGAGCAGATCGGGCGCTGGCTGTCCGGCTTGCCGGAGCCGGTGCAGTTCGCCGTACAGAAGCGTCTGGACGGCCACTCCGCGGCCTTGCCCAGCCCGCAGCTCACCCCTTATCTTGTCGGTTTGCTGGTCATGCTGGGGCTGCTCGGCACCTTTGCCGGCATGATCGTGACCCTCAACGGCGCCGCCACAGCGCTCGATGGCAGTACCGAGCTGAGCGCCATTCGCAGCGCCCTGGCCGCGCCCATTGCCGGTCTCAGCCTTGCGTTCGGCACCTCCATTGCCGGTGTGGCCGCTTCCGCCATGCTGGGCCTGGCCTCCACCCTCAGCCGGCGCGAGCGGCTGCAGGTGTCCCGTCAGCTGGACACCACCCTGCGCCAAAAGCTGCATCATCTGTCCGCCGACTACCAGCGCCAGCAGGCGTTCCAGGCGCTGGAGTCCCAGGCCCGGGCGCTGCCGGACATGGCGTCGGCCATGGCGGCCATGACCACCCGCATGGAACAGCTGGGCCAGACCCTTGAGCAATCCCTGACCCGCAACCAACAGGAATTTCACAGCACCGTCGGGAGCCATTACCAGACACTGGCGGATTCCGTGGCCCAATCGCTGGCATCGGCTCTGGACGCCAGTACCCGCCTGGCGGCAGAGCGCGTGGAACCGATTGTGGAGAAGGCGATGACTGGCCTGCGGGACGAGGCCGGGGAACTGCATCGGAGCTGGTCGGATACCACCCAACGGCAACTGACTAACATCGCCGAAGCCTTCCGGACCATCACGAAGGATGCGGGCGAACGCTGGCAGCAGAACCTTGCGACCCAACAGGCGGCGTCGGAACAGAACGCCCTGCGCTGGCAGGAGAATCTGGATACGCTGATCGACAGGATCAGTGAACAGCTCACCGCACTCCGGGATCAGGAAGCGACCCGGGGCGAGGCCGCGACTGACCGCCTGGCGCAACTGGAGAAGACCGTAAGCGACCACTTGACTCAACTGGGCACGGGTCTGGAAGCGCCCATGACGCGGCTGATTGAAACGGCCTCGGAAACCCCGAAAGCCGCCGCCGAAGTGATCAACCAGCTGCAACAGGAAATGACCCGCAACAGCGAGCGGGAGAACCAGTTGCTGGCGGAACGCCAACGGCTGGTTGAGGAGCTGGACAGCCTGCTGGAATCCCAGCGCAGCAACGCCGACAGTCAGCGCCACGCCGTGGACACCCTGATCAGCGGCGCCGGTGACACCCTCACCGGAATCAGCGAACGTTTCAACGCCCTGATTGAGGAGCAAAGCCAGCAGCTGGGCAAACTGGGCGACGACATTACCGGCAGCAGTCAGGAGGTGGGTGCCCTCAGCGAAGCGTTCCAGCAGGCCGTCGCGTTATTCAGCACCTCCAATAGCAGCCTGCAGGAAACCCTGACCACCATTCAGAAGGCGATGGATAACGCCAGCAGCCGGCACGATGAACAGCTGGCCTACTACGTGGCGCAGGCCCGCGAGGTTATTGATCTGTCGGTCAGCTCACAGAAGGACGTTATCGATGCCGTCACCGCCCTGCGCAAGGGCCAGCCAGAGACTGCCGGAGCCAACTGATGGAGCACCTCGAAGGCGGCGAACAACAGTCCACACCGATCTGGGCGATTTTCTCTGACCTGATGGCGGCGCTGGTGGGCATTCTGGTGCTGATTCTGGTGTGGGTGATCGGCGTACAGCTGGAGCTCAGCCAGTCCCTGGCGGAGGAGACGGAACGGCGGGTCGCCGAGGAAGAACGTCGGATGGCGCTGGAGCAGGCGTTGGAAGACCCGCTCACCAAGGGGCTGGTAACGTTCCGCGATGGCCGCATCGGTATCAGCGGTAACGTGCTGTTCGAGCTGAACTCGGATCAGTTGCAGGCGGACGGCGTAGCGGTGCTGCAATCCCTGGTTGCGCCGCTGCAGACCTACCTGGACCAGCACGATGAGCTGCTCATGGTCAGCGGCTTCACCGACGACCTGCCCATGCACCAGGGCAATCGCTATCAGGATAACTGGGGGCTGTCGGCCCAACGGGCGCTGACGGTCACCCGTACCCTGATGGAACTGGGCCTGCCCGATGACCGGGTGTTTGCTGCGGCCTTTGGCCCCCACCACCCGGCCGTGCCCAATGTGGATGCCGAATCCCGCGCCCAGAACCGGCGGGTGGAGATCAGCACCGTGCCACGGGCGCCGGCGATGGCGGCCGAAACCGGCAGCGGAGACGGAAACGAATGACAGACGTCATTGAGCCGGACGCGATTGACCCGCTGCTCGCTGACCTGAAGCAGGCGGGTAAAGATCAGGTGGATCCGGTCCGTTTCCGCTATCTGGAAGTGCTTGAGCACAGGCTGCGGGCAAAAGGACTGCAGGGCACCCGCCATTGGCAGAAGCTGGAGCAGGCCGTGGCGGAGTATCAGGCGAAGTCCGAACACCAGGCTGACTCAGAACAACCGGAGCTGTCTGGCCAAACCGGACAGCGCTCACCCTTGCAGCTTCTGCTGGAGGCTCTGAATCACTCAGCGGAAATACCGGCAGAAACCTCCCCTTCCCCCCTGGAGAAACTCATCTTCGGTGAGGAAACTGAGGAGGCCATACAGTCAGCTGCAACGAACCGC
>JAEPMM010000024.1 GCA_017643965.1 Marinobacter sp. | reverse complement strand
GCCTGTCATGGCGGGGTTCCAGTTCCTCAGTTACACCACCACCTGCTGACCGGTCAGAACAAGCCCTCGATCCCCACCATCGCCATCTGCCGCCGATGATCGTATCGCTCGAGAGTGCTCTGGTTGTCCCGGAACATCCACTCACCGCGCAGCGACCAGGCAGCGCTCAGGGCGAATTCCGTCAGCAGGGTACCCTGCGTACGCTGATCCATCCGTCGCTCGACATCCAGAACGCCGGCCTCGTCGAACAGACGGTGGGGGTCGGCGTAACGGCTGTAACGATAATTGCCGGCCATGCCCACATGCCAGCGCTGCGAGATTTTGTAACGCAACGCCACTTCCGCCATGTGACGCTGGGGCGACACACTGACGAACTGATCCCCTGCGGTCAGGTCATCGCGGCTATTGAGTTCACCGCGATACTGCAGATCCACACGCCAATACGCGTAATCCTTCCGCGCCTTCAACCGGGCCTGATACCACTCACCATCGTAGGCTTCAAAACCATCACCGCCCTCTACCACACCGGAAGACACAGTGGCCTGGCAACGGGCCGAAGGGCCGGCAAAAGGGCACGGATTCAATCGATAGGAGACATCCAGCCGGTAGGTTCGCTCCAGTTGGTCGGCATCGAACCAGGACTGACTCACGCCGGCGGTGATTTCGGCACGGCCGGGGCCGAGCTCCCGCAGCCAACCGGCGCCTACCTGGAGAAGATCGGTGTCAAATTCCGACTCGGATGGGTACTGGCGGGAGTAGGCGGCGCCCTCTAGACGCACCAGCGAATGGTCAAACTGATACACATCGGCCGACCCGGCCGCCAGCAGCTCGCCGAAGCCCCCTTCGCGGCCGGAGCTCCCGGCCTCGGGTACGCTGGCGATGTTGTTGTCGTAGCCGCCGGACAGCGAGATGTAGCCCATGCGGGGAATCTGCGATAAGGCAGACGAGGCGACCGCTTCCGCTGGCTGCAGCCGTGCCTCTGCCAACGCCCGGATTTTCGGTGGTGAGGACCGGCTGGCGGCCCGGGCAAACCACGCGTCAGCGGTTTCCGCATCTCCCGCGGCCCGGGCTACCAGGCCGAGGTTGTATTGCGCCAGCGCGTTGTTCTCGGTCTCAAGCAGCATCGAGAAGGTGGCGGCCGCCAGGCGGTACTCGCCCAGCCGGTAATAGACAACACCCAGGTTGTAGACCAGGGACGGGCTTTCCAGTCCCGCGGCGCGGGCATCTTCAAATGCGACCCGGGCAGATTCGAGATCACCGTTCTGGTAGTGCTCGATGCCTTCAGCCAGGCGCTCCCTCGGAGCACTGGAGGCCGCCGCCGGAATAGAGAGGGTCGCTATCAGCAATAAGCCGGATAAGGTAGGTAGCCAAACTGCAGCCCGCAAACAGAACTCTCCAGCGTTTAGGAAGACAAGTCATTGGCGCCCTGACCGAGTGCACAGGATCGTCAACGCTACATTGGGAGAGTATAACAGCGACAAACAAGAAAAAAGTGTGCGACACAAAGGTACACATCTTCTCCAGTTTGATGATTCGGGAGGGGGCCGCTAATCCGGTGAGGGATCAGAGTTCCAGCTGGTTGTCAGGGTCAAGTTTGTCACCGACGTCATCCAGCAGCTGTTCCGTGTCATTCAGCAGATCATCCCTGCCGGGCAGATCGGTCAGACCATCCCGGCCGGGCAAAGAATCCAGCAGACCATCGCGACCGGGCCTCTCGGAATCAATAATCTCCCGAGCCTCGCTCGCCCGCTCTGACGCCGATTCACCGATTTCCTGACCGCGCTCCATGGCATCCAGCGCCGTGTCGAGATCCGGCCGCTCAGGACGACCTTGCCCTGGCACCCCGGAAGCACCCTGGCGCATTTCCTGTCCACGGATCATCGGCTCCGGCAGCTCAATTTCACGCACCACCGAATTGGTGAGGTCCTCATCGTCAACAACCATTCTCATGGTGACATCAAGGTTATCCAGGTCGTCGATCGACTGCGCCATTGCTGGCGATACAAAAAGTGCAACCATGCACATCAGTGCCGGCCTGAACCACTGCCTGCTGTGCTTCGTCATGATGCTGGCTCCATTTTCTCTGCCTCGGCCTGACCCGGTATTACCGCCCTGAAGGTTTTCTGCCGCTGGCCATCGTCAATGTGTGCGACCAGATCGCCCGCGCCCGGGAACAGCACCCTGAGCGGCAGGGCCAGAACGTTCTCGCCCTGTTCCAGATCGACCTGCCAGCTCAGCTGATGCCGTCCGGGAAACCTTGCCAGCTCAACATTGGCCGGAAGCTCAAGCGTCAGCGTGACGTCCTGAAGCGGTTTGCCCGAGCTGAACGCAAGGCGCACAGTCTGAACCACCGGCTCATACATTGCAGGTTCGGGCGCAGTCTGCTCCGCAGTTGCCGTATCGGCGGCCATGTCCACCCGCGACGGATCGTCGCCCGGCTTCAGGCCCACGCCAAGGGCAATGCCCAGCGCCAACGCCGCAGCGATGGCCCCACCTACAATCGGAGTGCTCCAGCCAGCGCGCGCGGAATCGTCCGAGCACGCAGCAGCCATGACCCGGGTCTCGAAATCCGGTGATGGATCCGGAATGGAAAACCGATCCGCCAGCGCGGATTGCAGCTCTCGTTCGCCCGCCAGAATCGCCGCACAGTGAACGCATTCTGCCGCATGCTGCTCAACAACGGCAGCCTGTTCGGCAGACAATTCATTCATTATCAGGGGAGCAATCAGTTCCCGGCATTCACGACACGACATATCCATCACCTCATTCTTTCACACGTCCGATGCCCGAGAAAGGTTCCAGTTCCTTTTGCAGTTTTTCACGAAGTGCCGCACGGCATCGATGCAACCGGGATTTCACGGTGCCCAGCGGAATGTCGAGAATTTCCGCAATGTCTTCCTGGCGCCACCCGTCGACGTCATGGAGCATGATCAGGGTGCGCTGATCCGGGTCCAGCGCTGCCATGACCTTGTCCAGCGCCGGGCCCACACGGCCAGCCTCCAGGTGGGCTTCCGGGCCGATGTCGTCCGAGGCGAAGCTTTCGAGATAGGAAGACTGCTGCTCGGCCTCAACCACCTCGCTCAGTGGCCGATCGGACTGCCGCCCTTTACGACGCACCTGGTCGATGAAATGACGGTACAACACCCGGTTCAGCCACGGCCGCAACTGCTCAATGGCTTCCAGCTCGTCGAGACGGGGGTACAGTTTCACGATGACGTCCTGGACCAGATCTTCCGCATCCTGCTGCTGGCCTGCCAGACGAAAGGCAAACCGGTACAACGCCTGCAGATGCGGCTGGACCAGTTTTTCAAATCGTTTGGACCGTGACGGCCGAAAAGGAAGTAATGCCAAACCGGTGTTCGCCTGTGTTTGTTCCAGATGTCGTTCGTTGGCTGTGATCGGTCAGCAAGTCTATCTCAGTTAACGCCTTGGTTATACGCGGCCACCACCCGGACGCCCTGATAATTATTGACGGAATGTGAGACAACGTTAACAAAACGGTCGGAACCCGGTAACCGGCGCTATCGTTCTATAGGGGACAGGTAGCGCGTACACACCGCTCTGCTCTCAAAGTGAATTAACCTCGGAGGCTTTATGAATCGTACGCTCAAATTATTTACCGTTTCAGCCCTGGCCGCGGGCATCGCGGCTTGCGGTGGTGGCAGCTCAGGTTCCGATGCCACCGGCACTGTGTCCTTCGGTATCACGGACGCACCGGCCACGGATCTCAGTAACGTGACCGTCGCATTCACCGAGATCCGCCTCAAACCGACAGACGGTGACTGGATTTCGTTCCCGCTTGAAGGTTTCGAAACCGTCAATATGCTGGATCTGCAGGGAGGCGTCAGTGAGCCGCTGATCACCGACCAGGAGGTGCCTGCGGGTGAGTATTCCCAGATTCGATTGATCGTTAATACTGAAAACTCGTTCGTAAAGCGTTCTGACACAGGGGATACTGAATTTTCTCTTGCCGTCCCGTCCGGCGAGCAAAGCGGTCTGAAACTGCAGGGTGACTTTATCGTCGCCGCCGACACCTCCACCAGCTTCACCATTGATTTCGACGTACGCAAAGCGGTGGTCGATCCCCAAGGCAACGCGCTCGCCGACTTCATGCTGAGACCGGCGCTGCGGCTGGTCAACAATCTCGAAGTGGGGTCGATTGCCGGCGCCGTTGATGAGACCGTGATTTCCGTTCAATGCGCAGACAGCACGATCTATGACGGCATGGTCTATGTCTACCAGGGCAGTGGCGCCACCACGGGCGATCTTGGCAGCGAAAACGAGCCGTTGCTGACCGCCCCGGTAGCATTTGATCCGGAAACGACCGAATACAACTACACGGCCGCTTTCCTGGTCGAGGGTGAGTACACCGTCAGTTACACCTGCGACCCCGATGACAACGAGGCGGCCGAAGAGCTCACGTTCATTGGAACGCGGAACGTCACCGTGACGGCTGAGTCGCAAACCACGGTAGACTTCGTGGCCGAGTGACATCAGTCCGACAAAAAACCCCGCAACTGCGGGGTTTTTTGTGTCTGCTGAACGGAAAACACATCACTACAGTGCGTTAGCCCGTTGCTCGGCCTGATTGGCACCCGCCACGTTCCCGCGCTCGCGCCGAATATCCGCCAGCAACATCCAGCCAGACCGCTGCAACCTTGCATCGCTTCCCGCCAAGGACAACCCTTTGAGCGTGAACTGCTCCGCCGAGCCCAACTGACCGGCGGCAACATAGGCTTCGGAGAGTTTGAAATACACCTCCGCCGATCTCGGAGCGATGCGCTGAGCCCGCTCCAACTGCACGATGGCGGCAGGCGCATTGCCCTGAGCCAGGAAGCTGTCGGCCTGCTGAATGAGGCTCTTGGCCGCCGGTGACAGCTGGTCTCCGGCTTCCTGGTAGCTCGGGGAACCGGTGCGGCGCTCCTGTTCCGGTTCCGCTGCCGGTTCAGACGGCTGCTCACTCTTGCGTTCCGTGCGCGTGGTTGCCGCGTCCCGTTCGCTCCGCGGTGGTTCCGGCGCCTCTTCCACATCCCGCGATGAGCCACCTGCGGGCACGTAGATGGAACCGCCGGGCGAGGCACAGCCGCCGATGATCAGCGCCAGTGCCAGCGCGCCGCTGTATTTCAGTGTTGCCGCCTTCATTGGAAAAGTCCTTCAAACCAGCCGCGGATCCGTCGCTGCAGATTGCCCGCACAGGTCACCTCCTGAACGGGCTCACTGCCGGCCATAAACGGAACCAGGCGTGCATTGTCACAGTGCTCGTCGGTCAGAGCCTGCCGTTGCGGATTGACCCAGTGATACGCCACGCCGTCGGGCACCACCGGTGAAAATCCGTGTTGGGGCACCTGCCCCATGAACCGCGCCCACACCGGCAACGCACCGGTTGAGCCTGTCAGTGTGGTGGGACCGTTATCGTCCCGACCGATCCAGGTGACGGCCAGCAGATCGCCACTGAAGCCGGCAAACCAGGCGTCCCGCCCGTCGTCCGTGGTGCCGGTCTTGCCGGCGAGCGACAGTTGCTGGGGCACGGTGCGGTAAGCCGCTCGCCCGGTCCCCTCCTGCATAGTTTCCTGCATGGCGTATTGCACCAGGTGAACCGCTGCCGGATCCGCCACCTGGTCCACTTCCAGGCTGTAGCGCGACAGCGCCTCACCACTGGCATCGGTGACCTGGCGAATGGTTCGCAACGGGGTATTGAAACCGGATGTGGCCAACCCCTGATAGATCTGCGCCACGGTCACCGGCGTCATCGACACCGAGCCCAGCAGCATGGAAGGATACCGGGAAATCGGAGTGGTCACACCAAACGCCTGCAGGGTTTCCTGCACCGCGTCCACGCCCACATCGAGACCGACCCTGACCGCCGGCAGATTATAGGACCGGGACAGCGCCTGATGCAGCGGTACCTCGCCCCGCTCCTTGTTATCGAAGTTTTTCGGCTCCCAGCGCCGATCATCATCAAAAACCAGAGCAAACCCCTTATCCTCCACCGGCGAGATCAGCGTGTAGCGCTCTGGATCCTGCAGTGCGGTGAGGTAGATAAACGGTTTGATCAGCGAGCCGATTGGCCGGCGCGCATCCAGCGCCCGGTTGAAACCGGCAAACTGGGGGTCCCGGCCACCCACCAGCGCCAGCACCTCGCCGCTGTCACGGGAGGTCACTACCATGGCGGACTCGAGCGTGGTTTCCTCGAAGCCGGAATCCATCCGCGACAGCGTGTCGGTGACCGCAAATTCCGCCGCGTACTGAATCCCCGGATGGAGGGTGGTGAAGATCCGCAGCCCCTCGCTCTGTAGGTCTTCCTCCTTGTAGTCACGGGCCAGATGGCGGCGTACCAGATCGATATAGGCGGGATAGCGGTTCTCGGAGTAGGAGGGCCGCTCACTGACGCCCAACGGCCGGGCACGGGCCGTGCTGGCTTCGGCGGCGCTGACGATACCGTCGTCGGCCATCACGTCGATGACCAGGTTACGACGCGCCAGAGCACGCTCCGGATGCCGGCGCGGGTTGTAGTAACTGGGCCCCTTCACCATGGCCACCAGCAATGCCACCTGGTGCAGATCAAGATCGCGGATCGATTCGCCGAAATAGAACTGACTTGCCAGGCCAAAACCGTGAATGCTGCGGGTGCCGGCCTGACCGAGATACACCTCGTTGAGGTAGGTTTCGAGGATGTCGTCCTTCTCGTAGTGCAGCTCCAGCAACACCGACATCAGCGCTTCGTTGCCTTTGCGGATCAGGGTCTGCTCACGGGTCAGGAAAAAGTTCTTCACCAGCTGCTGGGTCAGCGTGCTACCGCCCTGCACCACGCGGCCCGCCTGCAGATTGACCAGCAGTGCGCGGCCAATGGACAGCGGCGCCACGCCGTAATGCTCGTAAAATCCGCGGTCCTCGATGGTCAGCAACGCGTCGGTCAGCAAATCCGGCACATCCTCCAGCTGAACCAGCACCCGGTCCTCCTTATGGGCCGGGTAGATGCCACCGATCTGGGCGGGCTCAAGACGCACGATCGGCGCGTTGTCACCCTCCACCACGCGGAATTCCTGAACCCGGTCGCCATAGATGGTCAGTGCCAGCCGGCGCCGGGGCTCCAACCCATCGGCAAACAGAAACCCGCGGGAACTGATCAGAAAACGACCACCACTACGACTGTAGGTGCCCGGCCTGACACCATCGCCCTTGCGGAAGCCGGACAGCTCCAGCTCTCTCTGCAGGCTGCCGGAGCTGACACTGGCGCCGTCGTACAATTCAAGCGGGCGGGCATAAACCCGCGACGGCACCTCGAAGCGACGCCCCTCGAAGCGCGAGGTCACCACCGCATCGAGATACACCATCCAGCCGGCAAGCAGGACCAGGCCGATCAGCGTGACACGCCAGAACAGACGCCAGAACCAGGGTCGCCGGGCGGAACGGCCTTTACCGGTTTTTTTCTTAACGGACTTTTTCGGGGGGGATGTTTTTTTCATGGCGCGAGTATAACGAAAGCGGCACGGCCGGAGGCAGGTCATCTGTGTGTTATTTCTGTAATCTGCCCGTTATGATAGGTGCAAGAAAAATCAACAAGTTCAGGGAATGCGAGGAGAGAGCAGTGAGCGACACCGATACCCATAACCTGATTCTGGCGTTACAGAATCCGGCGCTGTACGACCACCCGGTAACCGACTTTCAGGTTTTTGAGACCCACATTTCTCAGGTGATCCTCACCGGCGACTACGCCTATAAGATCAAGAAGCCCATGGACTTCGGGTTTCTCGACTTCTCCACCCTGGCTCGCCGCAAGTATTTCTGCGAAGAGGAACTGCGCCTGAACTCCCGCCTGGCCGCGGACCTGTACCTGGATGTGGTACCCATTACCGGCACCGCCGACGAGCCGATACTCGGTGGCGAGGGTGAGCCGTTTGAATACGCCATCCGCATGCGCCAGTTCGACCAGAGCGAGCTGTTCGACGTGCGCCAGGAGAACGGAACTCTCAGCGCCGATCTGCTCGCCAGCCTGGCCAGACAGGTGGCGGGTTTTCATGACACCCTGCCGCCGGTGGCCGATGACAAGCCACTGGGCACTCCTGAGGCCGTGTTTGCCGCCATGCAGGAGAACTTTGACCAGATTCGCCCACTGTTGGACGACCAGGAGTTGCTGGCACAGCTGGATAACCTCGAGGCCTGGACCCGCACCACCTTCGAGCGCCAGCAGGATCTCATCGCCCAGCGCCGCCAGCAGGGTTTCGTGCGCGAGTGCCACGGCGACCTCCACCTGGCCAACATCACGGTGTTCGAGGGCAAGGTCACGGTGTTCGATTGCATCGAATTCAACGAGCCGTTCCGCTGGATCGACGTGATCAACGATCTCGCATTTCTGCTGATGGACCTCGAGTCCCGCCGCGAGCCGTTGCTGGCCAATCGGGTCCTCAACACCTACCTGGAGCATCGCGGGGATTTCGACGCACTGCCGTTGCTGCCGCTGTACAAGGCCTACCGCGCCATGGTGCGCGCCAAGATTGCGTTATTCACCCTCGGCAACCCGTCACTTTCCGACGCCGAAAGAGCCGGCCTGCTGCAGCGATACCGGGACTATGCTCAACTGGCGGAGAGCTACAGCGCCATCCCGAACCCTTACCTGCTGGCGACCACGGGCTTGTCCGCCAGCGGTAAAACCTGCGTCAGCGCCTCCATGTCGGCAGAACTGGGGCTGATTCGTCTGCGTTCGGACGTTGAACGCAAGCGGCTGTTCGGCCTGGGGCCGCTGGACCAGAGCAAATCCCCCACCGGCGCCAATCTGTACACCGAGGAAGCCACCCGGGAAACCTATCAACGCCTTGCCACCGTGGCCGCAGATCTTCTGCACGCCGGCCTTCCGGTGATTGTGGATGCCGCCTCCCTGAAGCAACGGGAGCGGGCGTTGCTGGCCGACGTCGCGGAAAATCAGGGCCTGCCCTTTGCGCTGATTCACTGCGAAGCACCCGAGGAGCTGCGACGGGAATGGATCCGCAACCGCTCCGGAGACGCCTCGGAAGCCACTGAGGCGTTGCTGGATGAGCAGCAGGGCTGGTTCGAGCCGCTGACCACGGAAGAGAAAACCCACACCATTCACCTGCATACCGACCAGGAACACGTGGCGGAGGCGGTAGCCGACCGGATCCGTCAGCACGTCGGGCTGCCGTCGGCCTGAATCGTCTACACTGATAACACCCGGCCCGTGGGTCGGGTGCCCGTTGGCGGACACCGGCACAAAGCAGCAGAGGTCAGCACCATGGATACAGACGCAGTACGCCCGATCAACGACCCGCTCTACGACAAGCTCAGAAGTGAAAACATGGAGGCGTTCAACGCCGCCAAGGCGGCCCAGCCGGCGTTGTCAAGCTTCGCTCATGGCGACTTCCGCGGTCTCGACCTGCGCGGGATGGACGCCCGCGGCATGGACCTGAGACACGCCTATTTCCGGGGAGCCGACCTGCGCGGCATCGATTTCAGCCAGTGTGACATGGAAGGCGCCAGCATCGCCGGGGCCAAGATTTCCGGGTGCTTCTTCCCCCACGCACTGCACGCGGACGAAATCGTGATGTCCCTGAACCACGGCACCCGCATGCGCTACAACACCGGCAAATGACCGACCACCGGCGCTGGCAATACATCGGCCAGGCGGAAGACCTGAACACCGGTGCCATCGAGTTCGCGCTGACAGCGGGCACGGCCGAGGCCGGCACCGTGGCGCAGAGAGGCTTTGTGATACGTCATGACGGCGAGCTGAGGGCCTATGTCAATCAGTGCCCTCACCTGGGCATTGAGCTGAACTGGATGCCCGGGCGTTTCATGGACTCTGACGGCTGCTTCATCCAGTGCTCAACCCACGGCGCCCTGTTTCTGCCGGACAGCGGTGAGTGCATTGCCGGACCCTGCCAGGGCGACGCGCTGACGCCGCTGGAGGTGGTGGAACAGCCCGACGGCATTCACATCAGGCCGCCAGAATAACCGGCAGCGGGCCCACCAGAGACAGGCCGCCGGAGGGTCCGCTGGCATCACCCAGCTCAGCACGGTAAGCAAGCACTTCCACACCGGCCGCCGCGGCTTCCCTGAGCAACGGTCCGTATGCCGCGTCAATGTGATCCGCCGGCCGCACCGACGTGATACCGGTGTGATTCACCACGAACAGCAACACACCACGTTCGCCCGCCGCCACCTGGGCGATCAGCTCCCGCAGATGTTTCTGACCACGGGTGGTCACCGCGTCCGGGAAGAAGCCCGCGCCGTTCTCACACAGGGTGACGTTTTTCACCTCCACCCAGGCATCGGCAAGAGATGGATGCTCTGACAGATGCAGATCAATCCGGCTTTTCTCGGCGCCGTAACGCACTTCCGTGCGAATCCTGCCATACCCGGCCAGTTCCACGACCGCACCAGCCTCAATGCCATGGCGGGCCTGGGCATTGGGGCGGCCGGTGTTGATGCACGCCAGTTCGCCCGGCGCGGTTTCCACCAATTCCCAGGTATAGCGGAGCTTGCGCTTAGGATTGTCGCTTTCACTCAGCCAGACCCGCGCATCCGCGGGCTGGCAACCCAGCATGGATCCGGTGTTCGGACAGTGGGCGATCACCTCGCTGCCGTCCGGCAGCCGCACATCGGCCAGGAACCGCTTGTAGCGCCGGATCAGCCGGCCTTCAATCAGTGGTTGGGGGAACTTCATGGTGGTCTCCGTGTGAAAGTCTGATCACAAGGCTGGCACCCCTGTGACTTATCTGCTATTTTCCGCAAATTCCTGTTTCAGGACGAATGCTTTATCCAGGGTCAAACCGCGCAGCGAAGGCTGGTGCGGAGGGAAGCAAAGCGTTCTTGTGAAGTACAAACAAGAGGCCGGGTCAATGGCAAACACTGCACAACAACCACGCGAACGTTTTACCAACTTCACCCCTTACGAAATGAAGAAGGGTGAAGAGTACATGAGTGCTGACATGCTGGAGCACTTCAAGAATCTGCTGCTGCAATGGAAGCAGGAGCTGATGGAAGAAGTCGACCGCACCATGCACCATATGCAGGAAGATGCCGCAAATTACGCGGATCCCAGCGACCGTGCAACCCAGGAAGAGGAATTCAGCCTGGAGCTGCGCACCCGCGACCGCGAGCGCAAACTGATCAAGAAGATCGACAAGACCATTGATCGCATCGACAAGGACGATTATGGCTTTTGCGACCAGTGCGGTGTGGAAATCGGCATCCGCCGCCTTGAGGCGCGCCCGACGGCCACCCTGTGCATCGACTGCAAAACCCTGGCGGAAATCCGCGAACGCCAGACCGGCATCTGAGCCGTCTACCCTTGCCCGCCGGCCCCTCCCGGGCCGGCTGATTGTTCACCATGGCTGAACACACCTACCGTGGGCGGTTTGCCCCGTCCCCGACCGGCCCCCTGCACTTTGGCTCACTGGTGACCGCCGTCGCCAGTTTTATGGAAGCCAGGACCCACCAGGGCCAATGGCTGGTGCGCATCGAAGACCTTGATCCGCTGCGAGAAAGCACGCACGCCACCGACCAGATTCTTTACAGCCTGACCTGCCACGGCCTGATTCCGGACGAACCGGTTCGCTTCCAATCCCGGCGCCACAACGCTTACCAGACAATCATCGATACCCTGCTGCAACGCGGCATTGCCTATCGCTGCGCGTGTTCCCGCAAGCAATTACTGGCACATCAGGGCCGACACCCGGAACACTGCCGCGATGGCAACAGCGTGCCCGGCGATCGTCCGTTCGCCGTTCGCTTTGCGCTGCGTGATGAGACAAGCCACTGGCACGACGAGTTGCTGGGCGATCAGACCCAAACCGTGCAGGCCGAGCTCGATGACCCGGTCATTCTGCGCAAGGAAGGCTTCTACGCCTACCAGCTGGCCGTGGTGGCCGACGACATTGACCAGGGCATCACCGACGTGGTGCGGGGCTCGGATCTGCTGGACATGACCGCCCAGCAGCAGCAGATTTACCGTGCGTTGGGTGCCACGCCGCCGCGCTGGCTGCACATTCCGGTCATCCTCAACGAGCAGGGCCAGAAGCTCAGCAAGCAGAACCACGCACCGGCGCTGGACGATCACCAGCCCTCCCGCAACCTGATTCAGGCACTTCAGGCGCTCGGACAGCAACCGCCAGCGGACCTTGAGCGATCCAGTACCGGCGACATTCTCGACTGGGCAGCCCGACACTGGCGGCGGGGCGCAATCCCCCTGACATCCCGGTAAGCTACGTGGTATAAAGCTTTTCACAAACTCAGCGCGGATCCCATGCCTGATGTATATCTATCGTCTGGTCTTCCTGTTGGTTCTGGCCATCTATATTTTTTCACCGAATATTCTCGACTGGTGGACCTCTCCCGGAAACGCCTGGTACACCCCCTACATCATCTGGGCCGGCCTGATCGCTATCGGGTTCTGGCTGGAATGGCGGCGAGACCCCAATGAGTTTTAGCGCCCCTGGCCTGTTACTGGCCAGCCTGCTGTATCTGATTCTGCTGTTCGGCGTTGCCTGGATTACCGAGCGTGGCCTGCTGCCCCGGCACTGGGTAAGGCACCCGCTGGTCTACACCCTCAGCCTCGGCGTGTTCGCGGGTATTTGGGCGGTGTACGCGGCAGTGGGCGTGGCGGCCGAATCCGGCTTCGGCTTCCTGGCCTATTATCTGGGCATCAGCGGCGCCTTCCTGCTGGCCCCGGTGCTGCTGAACCCGATCATGCGCATCGGCCGCGCTTACCAGCTGTCCTCGCTGGCCGACCTGTTCGCCTATCGCTACCGCAGCCAATGGGCAGGCACGCTGGTCACCATCTGCTCAGGCGCCGCCATTCTGTCGCTGCTGAGCATGCAGATTCAGGCGGTGTCCACCTCTGCCAGCCTTCTGGCACCCGATACCTCGCCCAACGTGATCAGCGTGATGTTCAGCATCACCGTGGTGCTGTTCGCCATGCTGTTCGGCACCCGCCGTAATCAGGGCTCCGAGAGTCATCAGGGGCTGGTGCTGGCCATTGCCTTTGATTCACTGGTCAAGCTGGTGGCCCTGCTGGTACTGGGTAGCGTAATCCTGTTTGGCGTATTTGGCGGCTTGGGCGGGCTGGAAACCTGGCTCAATACACAGAACTCACCTGCCAGCCCGATGACCATGACCATCGACGATGGCAGCTGGCGGGCACTGATGCTGATGGCGTTCGCCGGCGCCCTGGTACTGCCCCACATGTACCACATGACGTTCAGTGAGAATCCGTCACCGAAAGCCCTGGCCAAAGCCAGCTGGGGCCTGCCCCTGTATCTGTTGCTGCTGGGGCTGCCGGTACCGCTGATCCTCTGGGGTGGACAGGAACTGGCATCCACCACCGGCCCCAACTTCTACGCCATCGGTGTTGCCCAGGCTCTGGAAAGCCCGGCCCTGACGCTGCTGATGTACATTGCCGGCCTGTCCGCCGCCAGCGGCCTGATGATTGTCAGCACCCTGGCGCTGGCAGGCATGGTCCTGAACCACATTGTGTTGCCCCTGAAGACACCGCGAGATCATGGTGACATCTACCACTGGCTGCGCTGGATCAAACGCCTGCTGATTGCCGTCATCATTTTTGCCGCGCTGCTGTTCCACGAGACCATTGGCACCAATCTTGACCTGTCCATCCTCGGGGCCATTTCGCTATCAGGCACCCTCCAGCTGTTACCGGGTGCCCTCGGCGTTATCTACTGGCCGGAAGGTAACCGGCGCGGGTTGATCGCCGGGCTCATCTCCGGTCTGGCGATCTGGATCGTCACTCTGGTGCTGCCGTTCTCCCACACCGCCAACCTGCTGGAGTGGCTGGGCGCGCCCCTGGTGCCGGATTACAGCAACTGGCACATCTTCACCTTCATCAGCCTGACGGTGAATGTCACCGTTTTCACGCTGGTGTCAGTGCTCAGTGGCAGCACCGCCGAGGAAGCCAGTGCGGCCCAGGCCTGCTCCCTGGGCGCCCTGTCCCGCCCCCATCGGCGCGAACTGGTGGCCACGTCCTCTGCTGACTTTATCCGCCAGCTTGCGGATCCGTTGGGGCGGGGCGTGGCCAAACGCGAAGTTGAGCGCGCCCTCGGCCAGCTCAAATTGCCCAATGTGGAATACCGGCCCTACCAGTTGCGCCGGCTGCGGGACCAGGTGGAGGTCAACCTCTCCGGCCTGCTCGGCCCCGCCGTGGCGCGGGACCTGGTCAAGCGCCATCTGGGCTACAAACCCATGGCCAGCGGCGGTATGGCCCAGGACATCCGCTATGTGGAGCGTGCCCTCGGCGACTACCAGAACCAGCTGACCGGCCTTGCCGGCGAACTGGACAACCTGCGCCGCCATTATCGCCAGACCCTGCAGAACCTGCCGATCCCGGCCTGCTCCATGGGCGATGACGGCGAGATTCTGATGTGGAACCACGCCATCGAGCAGCTCACCGGCATCACCGCTGACGACGTAGTGGGCGCGCGCCTGCAGGCCCTGCCCGAACACTGGCACCTGCTGCTGGACGACTTCAACAGTGGCGAGGATCTGCACCGATACAAACACCGGCTCGACCTGAACGGCAAACCCCACTGGCTGAACCTGCACAAGGCCGCCTTGAGCGGCCCCGACCATCCGGAAGGCGGCAGCATCATTCTGGTGGAAGACCAGACCGAGACGCGATTGCTGGAAGACGAACTGATGCACAGCGAACGCCTGGCATCGGTGGGCCGCCTGGCGGCCGGTGTGGCTCACGAAATCGGCAACCCGGTCACCGGCATCTCGTCCCTCGCGCAGAATCTCAAGCTGGAAACCGACGACCCCGACATTCTCTCGACGGCCGAGCAGATTCAGCAGCAAACCCGACGCATATCGGCCATCCTGCAGTCACTGATGAACTTTGCCCGTACCGGCAATCACTCCCAGGCCAACCGTTACGAACCGGTGCTGATCCGACGCTGTGTCGATGAGTCCATCAACCTGCTGTCGCTGAGCGACCGTGGCCTTGGCATCCACTACATCAACGACTGCCCGGACAACCTGATGGTGCTGGGTGACGAGCAGCGGCTGGTGCAGGTATTCGTGAACCTGCTGGCCAATGCCCGTGACGCATCACCCGAGGGCGGCAGCATCCGAGTCAGTGGAAACCGCGATGGCTACTCCGCTATCATCGAAGTCACCGATGAGGGGTCCGGCATTCCGGAAGATCAGCTGGATCACATCTTTGAGCCGTTTTACACCACCAAGGCACCCAATAAAGGCACAGGCCTTGGTCTGTCACTGGTGTACAGTATTGTCGAAGAGCATTACGGCAACATACACGTGGACAGCCCGGCGGATGCGGAATCCGGCCTGGGCACCTGCGTGCGCCTGAAATTGCCGGCCTACGAACCGGACTCCGGTAACGCCGCCATCAGCCTGAACGAAAGGTCGTAAACTCCTATGCCTCGCATTCTGATCGTGGAAGACGAAGAGATTATCCGCTCCGCCGTGCGCAAACTGCTGCAGCACGCCGGCTACGACGTTGCGGACGCCGGCTCCGTGGAAGAAGCGGAACAACAGCATGAACCCGATGAATTTGATCTGATCATTTCGGATCTGCGACTGCCCGGCGCCCCGGGAACCGAGCTGATCAACCGGGCACCAAATACCCCGGTGCTGATCATGACCAGCTACGCCAGCCTGCGATCCGCCGTTGATTCCATGAAAATGGGGGCCGTGGAATACATCGCCAAGCCGTTTGACCACGATGAGATGCTCGCTGCGGTGGAGAACATCCTCGCCCGCAGACAACGGGCGGACGTCGACCCGGAAACCGGGTCCACACCGGCCACGGCGGACAATGTCAGCAGCGATCCGGCCAGCATCATGTTCGGCAAGTGCGACGCCATGCAGAAAGTCTTCACCCTGATCCGCAAGGTGGCTCCCACGGAGACCACGGTGCTGATCCAGGGCGAATCTGGCACCGGTAAAGAACTGGCCGCCCGCGCACTCCATCTGATGAGCCCGCGGGCGCTGAAACCGCTGATCTCGGTGAACTGCGCGGCCATTCCGGAAAGCCTGATTGAATCGGAGCTGTTCGGTCACGAGAAGGGCTCGTTCACCGGTGCGGTGTCGGCCCGCACCGGGCTGATCGAGGCCGCGGATGGTGGCAGCCTGTTTCTCGATGAAATCGGTGAGCTGCCGCCGGAAGCCCAGGCACGGCTGTTGCGCGTACTGCAGGAGGGGGAGATCCGCAAGGTGGGCTCAACCCAGAGCCGCCAGGTCAACGTGAGGATGATTGCCGCGACCCATCGCAACCTGAAGGCCATGACCCGCACCGGTGAGTTCCGTGAAGACCTGTATTACCGGCTGAACGTCATGCAGGTGCGCATACCGCCCTTGCGGGAACGTCACAGCGACATTCTTGGCCTGGCCGAGCGTTTCCTGACCCGCCAGGGTGAAAAAATGGGTAAACCCCACCTGAATCTCAGCCCCGAAGCCATGCGGGCCCTGGAACGCCACCGCTGGCCCGGTAACGTCCGCGAACTGGAAAACGCCATTGAGCGCGCCACTATTCTGTGTGACACCGACCTGATCACGCCGTCCCTGCTGGATCTGGAGTACGAGGGCGGTGACGAATACATTCCGCAAACGCTGGTGGAAGGTAACAACGAACAGGTTCGGGCACGGGAACCGGAATCCTCCAACGACCTCTCGCTGGAGGATTACTTCCAGCACTTTGTTCTG
>JAEPMM010000106.1 GCA_017643965.1 Marinobacter sp. | reverse complement strand
TGGGCGGGCCCCAGACCAGTCCGTTTACAGTGCCTATAAGGTTTTCAATGGCTTCCATGGGGTCTCCCTGAGTTTTGCCAACGTTTGCCAAAGAGTGGGGTGCTCATTCGTTACCCGTAGAAGGGTATAACCGATTGAGTTTAGTCAGATATTTTCATCTGTAAACCGTTTGCCGCGGGAATTTGCCGGGGTACGGGGCGTTTCCGTCAAAAGGGTGATTGGATTTGGTGCCGGATGGGGTACTGTTGAGACTGCACTCCGCGTCCATTGTGTTTTTGAGGAGCCCCATGCACCAGACTGCCTTTACGCCGGCGCAGCCGGATACCGCAACTCTGAATTCAGCCACGGCAGACAGCCGCGTTGTTGATGCCAACGGCCTGTCGTTCTGTGTCGAGACTCGTGGCAACCCCGAGGGTGAGCCGGTGCTGTTTATCATGGGCCTGGGCGCCCAGATGACGCTTTGGCCAGAGGCGCTGCTGGATCATTACGCCGACGAAGGCTACCACGTGATCCGTTTTGATAACCGGGACATCGGCCTGTCGTCCCACCTGAAAGATCGCCTGGAGGGCCATCCGATGGCGATGATGGCCCGCTCCCGCATCGGGCTGCCCATTCCCGCCCCCTACACCCTGCGGGATATGGCCGCGGATGCGGTGGGTGTTCTTGACGCCCTGGGCCTTGGCAGTGCCCATCTGGTGGGTGTGTCCATGGGCGGCATGATCAGCCAGGTGGTGGCGTCAGTGTGGCCGGAGCGGGTGCGCAGCGCGACCCTGATCATGACCTCCACCAACAGCCCGCGTTTGCCCATGCCCCGCTCGAAACTGATCTGGAGGCTGGCCGGCATCGGCGCCAAGGGGCACGATGAGGCCGCGGTGGTGGCCCGCTCCCTGGAGTTCTGGAAAGTGATCCAGAGCCCGGCGTTTCCGCCGGACGAGGAGGATGTGCGGGCACGGCTGATCCGGGATTATCGCCGCAGCTATCACCCGGCCGGTATCCTGCGTCAGACCCGCGCCATTCTGGCCACCGGCAGCCTGTCTTCCCTGAGCCGTCGCATCCGGGTTCCAACGGCGATTATCCACGGTGCCGCCGATCCTCTGGTGCGGCCGGTGGCGGCGGAGCAGCTCAAGTATCTGATTCCTCATGCCCGTCTGGAACTGATTGACGGCATGGGCCATGACCTGCCGGCGCCATTACTGCCGCGCTTCGCCGACATCGGGCTGTCGGTGGCGCGGGCGACGGCCTGAATTGCACAGTGTTGCGGGGCAGGCTATTCACAATTACACCAGCTTCCCACTTTCATTTCCGGCGCAGTTGCCTATGTTTATAGAAGAACGGATCGGTCTTCCGACGGTGTATTGACTGGCTAACAGGTGAGGAGAGTTACCCATGCGCTCATTGAAAGTATCGGATGTCATGTGGAATCACATCGAGCCTGTGCGGTGTGGTACAGCCCTGACGCGGGTGGTGAAAGTGCTGCTGCAGAATCATGTCAGCGGCTTGCCGGTGGTGGACGACCATCGCAAGGTGATTGGCTTCATTTCCGAGCAGGACTGCATCCACGCGTTGCTGGTCAGCAATTATCATTGCGAGGGGGATCCCATCGTGGATGATGTCATGTTCCGCGAGCCGATCACCATTTCGCCGGAAATGGCGATGGTGGACCTGGCCCAGAATCTGGGTGCGGGAAAGCCCAAGGTGTTTCCGGTGGTGGATCATGGCCGGCTGATTGGTATAGTGACCCGCACAGCCATACTGGCGGAACTGGACAGATCCGGCTGCGGCATCGAGCTTCCCAAGTTTGCGGCCGCGGAAGACTGACCTGCGCTGACAACTGACCGAGGACACCATGGAACTGCTATCCACCAACGCCTGTTTCGAGGGTGAACACCGTCGTTACCGCCACACCTCCGCGGCCCTCGGCTGCGACATGGAATTTGCCGTTTTCCTGCCACCGGCCGCCGTTGGCAACCAGTCACGCAACGTGCCGGTGCTGTACTGGCTGTCTGGGCTGACCTGCACCGACCAGAACTTCATGCAAAAGGCGGGCGCCCAGAAACGCGCTGCCCGGCTGGGCATGGCCATTGTCTGCCCCGACACCAGTCCCCGGGGGCTCGGTTTGCCCGGGGAGGACGACAGCTACGATTTCGGCAGCGGAGCCGGCTTCTACATCAACGCCACCGAGCAGCCCTGGGCACCCCACTACCGGATGTATGATTACGTGACCCGCGAACTGCCGCAGCTGGTGGAGGCAGAACTGCCGGTGACGGACCAGCGTGCCATCAGCGGTCATTCCATGGGCGGCCACGGAGCCCTGATCTGCGCCCTGAAAAATCCCGGGCATTATGCCTCGGTGTCGGCGTTTGCCCCGATCTCCAATCCGACGGAGTGCCCCTGGGGGCAAAAGGCCTTTACCGGCTATCTGGGGGAGGATCGGAGCCGCTGGGAGGAGTGGGACGCCACGTTATTGATTCCGACCGCCCGGGAACGACTGCCGCTGCTGATTGATCAGGGCACGGCGGATGAGTTTCTCGACAGCCAGCTCAACCCAGAAGCGCTGGCGGATGCCTGCGAGAAAGTGCATCACCATATCAACCTGCGAATGCACCGTGGCTACGACCACAGCTTCTTCTTCATTGCCTCGTTTATTGATGATCACCTGGATCACCATGGCGCCGCGCTGGGTTTGACGTAAAGCGTTCCGGCATTGTTGGTGCGGTCAGGAAAATTCCCACAGCAGGCTGAAATCCATGGACGGCATGACTTCAGGTTCTTCCAGGGCCAGAACGCCGTACAACGGTTCACTGCAGTCGCGCTCGATCGTGCGGCTGTATCGTTCGCCTTTGGGACTGAAGATGGCCTGTACATAGGGTCCGCGGTGCCGCACCGGGCGGCGGGTAACCACCCCCACCTCGTCATTGCTCAGGCGCACCAGAGTGCCGGGCGGATAGTCGGTCAGAATGGTCAGGAGGGCCCGGGGTATGGCCGGTCGCAGGATCTGGCCGTCCGCCAGGCTGGCGATCAGTTTTCGTGCGTCGGTGGAGTCCATCCGTTCCCGGTAGGCGCGCTTGGTGATCATGGCCACATAGCGCTCGGCCAACGCCAGCATCTCTGCTTCCGCGCAGATGTCGGTGCCGCTGAGGCCTTTCGGGTAGCCGGTGCCGTTAGGCTGTTCATGGTGCTGGGCAATGATCTCGAGCAATGCCTTGTTGCGGATGCCGGCAGCATGCAGCGCCTGCATACTGCGTTGAGGATGCTTGCGAATGACCGCGCGTCGCTCGTCGTTGAGAATCATGCGTGAGGCGTTGAGCTGATCCGCCACCGGCACAAGGCCGAGGTTGGCGACCAGCGCTGCACTGGTCAGCACGCTGGTGCGGGCCTTATTGAGACCGAAGGTCTGGGCAATGGAGTGGCACAGAATGCCGTAGAACAGGATCTGCTCGTGGATGGTGGGCTCAACGGAATACAGGTGAACCAGCGCCAGGCTGGCATCCGGGCTCTCGTCACAAAGGCGCTCGATCATGCGCGTCAGCCCCAGCAAGCGCTTGAGGGCGGTTTCCTCACCCTCGGTGATCGCCTTCAGCGTGATTTCCAGGGTTGTCAGGAGAACCGGATACTCGGCGAAGGGGTTCAACTGCCGGGCGTCGTCGGGCAGTTCCTCCTCGGCTCGTTCGATCACCCTCGGGTGGAACAAACCCCGTTCAAACAACTGCTCCAGCTGCATGTTGCTCTGAATCACATAGCCCTGGCACAGCAGCACGGTGCCGTCGGCATCATAGACGGTCCACGGCAGGGGTCTGCCCACCACCAAAGCACCAGGGGCGATACGTACAAGAGTCGACACGGATGGTTTCCCGGATTGTTGTTTTTCAGACATCCAATTCTAACTCTGAACCGGGGTTCAACTCCATAACAACGACTGCACGACCTTCCAGCGGAGGCGCACAGAGGAACGTGATGGCAAGCGGCTAATTTTGTTAAATTTGGTAGCAGTGTGGCGAACGTTCAGTGCGCTTGGGGTATTCTGGCTGTGCTTTGTGAAAGGCCCGGGTGTTTGCCGGTCCCCGTCTGCCGCATCTGACAACAAGACTGAACTGGACGCTGCATGTTCTACCGCCTGAAAACCGATTTTCGGTTATCGATCATCACCCTGCTTGGCGCGAGCGCAATTCTCGGGATTACGCCCTTTGCCATCATGCGGTTTCTGCAGGGCAATATCACCGCGGGTGTTGTTGATGCCGGTATCCTGTTCGGTATCGTTGGCACCCTGGCCTATGCCTGGACTACCGGAGACACCCGCCGCAGCGGCCTGTTCCTGGCGGTGCTGTGCTGCAGTGGCGCGGTAATCGTCGGCGCCGTGGTCGGAGAGCCTGGGCTGTTCTGGCTGTACCCGTGTCTTGTGACGTCGTTCTTCCTGACCAGTCCAAAAATTGCCACGTTCATCAACATAGCGGCGGTTGTGGTGCTGATGGTCCACGGTGTGGCCTTCAGTTCTGACCTGCAGATGTGGTCCTTCGCCGCCACCACGTTTGTGGTCAGTGCCTGCGCCTACGTGTTTGCCTACCGCAACGACGATCAGCGCCGCCGGCTGGAACACCTGGCCACCATTGATCCCCTGACCGGTGTCAAGAACCGCCGCTCCATGGACGAAGAGCTGCAGCTGGCGGTGTACAGCGCTGATCGTAATCGGACCTCCTACGGTCTGGCGCTGTTGGATATTGACCACTTCAAGCGCATTAACGATACCTATGGCCACGGCGTGGGCGATCAGGTGCTGTCAGAACTGGTGGCGATGATCGAGCAGAACACCCGCAAAACAGACCAGCTGTTCCGTTATGGCGGCGAGGAATTCGTGTTGCTGTTACCCGGTGTTGACAGTGCCGGCTTGCGTGCGGTGGTGCACAATCTGCAACAGGTATTGCGCAAGTACATGCACTGCCCCGGTGGGCCGGTCACGGTGTCTTTCGGTGTCGCCCGACTGCGGTCAGGCGAGTCGGTGGATACTTGGCTAGCCCGGGCCGATGCTGCGCTGTATCGGGCCAAAGAAACCGGTCGTGACCGGATTGTGTTTGCTGATCACGAACGAGTCGACCCGGCTGTTGCAACGGGTGCATAAAGAAACAGTCTGAGCCCCAGCAACACACTGGCGGACGCCAGTCCGCCGGTCAGCCCCACCCAGAACCCGGCTGCCCCCATGGCGGGCACCAGCCAGTCGGTGAAGGTCAGCACATAGCCCAGCGGCAGTCCCACGCCCCAGAACGAGAACAGCATGATCAGCATCGGGATGGCGGTGTCCTTGTATCCTCGCAAGGCGCTGATGCAGGTGACCTGAATCACGTCGGCGATCTGAAAAAACGCGGCAAACACCAGCAGGCTGATGGTCACGTCCTGAACCGCGGCATCGCTGGTGTAGAGCGCTGCAATTCCCTCAGAAAACACAAACAGCAGGATCGCGAACACCAGCGCCACCGCCGACGCCAGGATCAGCGAACTGCGGGAGATCAGGCGGGCGGTATCGGGAGCGCCGGCGCCGATCAGGAAACTGACCCGCAGTGTCAGCGCCATGCCAATGCTCAGTGGCAACATGAACAGCAACGACACCACGTTCAGGGCGATCTGGTGCCCGGCAACCACCACCGGCCCCAGTGGCGCCAGGAACAGGGCGATCACCGAGAACAGGCTGGCCTCGACAAAGATGGTGAAGCCGATGGGAATGCCCAGCCTCAGCACGTAGCGAATACCCGCCAGGTCCGGTTTTGCCCAGTCGGCCAGCAAATGAAAATGCTTGTAGACCGCACTGCGGTTGAGATACACCAGCAGCGCAATGGCGGCGGTGCCGTTGGACAAAGACGTAGCCCAGCCGCAGCCCACGCCGCCCATGGCCGGCAGTCCCAGTTCCCCGTAAATGAAAATGTAGTTCAGTGGCAGGTTGATCAGCGTGCTCAGTACCGAGAACGCCATGATCACGCGGGTGTGACCCAGGCCATCGGTGAGCCCCCGCAGAGCCGTCATCAGCAGCATTGCCGGCACCCCCCAGGCGAACGCGTCGAGATAGCCCTGGGTAATGCCGGCGGTGCGCGGTTCCAGATTGAGCAAACTGAGCACCGGGTGCACATGGGTCAGCAGCAGGATCATGATGACCGACCCGACCGCCGCGATGTACAGCCCCTGCCAGGTGGTCGGCATGATTTTCTCTGTGGTGCGGGCGCCGTTGTAACCGGAAATAATGGGCTGCAGTGCACCCAGCAACCCCATGAAAAACAGGAACAACGGCATCCACAGACTGCTGCCGATGCCGACGGCGGCCAGATCTTCTGCGCTGGCATGGCCGGCCATCACGGTATCAATGACGCCGTTGGCCATCTGCGCCACCTGCGCAATGAGAATCGGCCCCCCCAGGATGGCCAGGGTTTTCCACTCGGTGAGCGTGCGCCGTATCAGGGGCTGTCGGGTCGCCGGGAGTGGCTGATGGATATCGTCCATGGGCGAGAGCGGGCCTTGCATCGGGTGAATGGCATGAAAAGGCTGAAAGCCGAAGGCAGGCATCTTACCCCATCGTCGCTTGTGCGGGCATTGCGCTTTTCCAGTACCTCGCGGTGGTCCGTGTTGCCGGGTATCTGCGAACTGGCATCCTCACGCCAGTACTGGCAAAATCCCCGCCCATTGGCTGGCGCGACGATGCCGGCCCGCCTTTTTCGACAAGATTCCTCAGGCCAAACGCACAGGATGAAAACATGACTGACAACAACCCGGCCGCATCCCAGCGCGGTATGTGGGCCTCGCGGCTGGCCTTTATTCTGGCCGCAACCGGCTCCGCTGTAGGCCTTGGTAATATCTGGAAGTTCCCCTATGTGACCGGT
This sequence comes from Marinobacter sp., assembly GCA_017643965.1. Taxonomy (GTDB): domain Bacteria; phylum Pseudomonadota; class Gammaproteobacteria; order Pseudomonadales; family Oleiphilaceae; genus Marinobacter. The sequence continues at coordinate 2,234 of JAEPMM010000106.1, read as the reverse complement.
GAGAACGGTGGTGGGGCTTTTGTGATGGTGTACCTGCTGTGCATTGCTATCATCGGTATTCCCATCATGATGGCCGAAGTCTTTATTGGCCGGAACGGCCGCCATAACCCGATCGCCAGCTTTCGCCTGGTGGCCGAGCGCAACCTGGCATCACCGGCATGGCGGGTGTCCGCGATTGTGGGTGTACTGGCCGCGTTTATTATCCTGTCGTTCTATTCCGTGATCGGCGGATGGGCTGCAGCCTACATCGGGCATGCTGCGACCGGCGACTTCACCGGCCAGAGTGCCGACGCCATCGGCACCCTGTTTGGTGACCTGCTCGCCAGCCCGGGTGTGTTGCTGGCCTGGCACACGCTGTTCATGGCGCTGATCATTGTGGTGGTGGCCCGCGGTCTCAAATCCGGCCTCGAGCGGGCGGTGAATATCCTGATGCCGGCGCTGTTCGTGCTGCTGCTGATTGCCGTCGGTTACGCGGCCACCACAGACGGCTTTGGCCAGGCGGTGAGCTTCCTGTTCACTCCGGATTTCAGCGCGCTGACTGTTGACGGCGTGCTGATTGCCCTGGGCCACGCATTCTTCACCCTCAGCCTGGGTATGGCCATCATGATGGCGTACGGCTCCTACCTCAGCCGTGATGTGTCCATTGGCCGCACCGCCGTGACCGTCTCCGTCATGGATACCGTGGTGGCCCTGCTGGCGGGCCTGGCCATTTTCCCGGTGGTCTTTGCCAACGGCCTGGAGGCCGGTGCCGGCCCGGGTCTGATTTTCCAGACCCTGCCGCTGGCGTTTGGCCAGATGCCCATGGGCAGCCTGTTCGGCACGCTGTTCTTTGTGCTGCTGCTGTTTGCGGCCTGGACCTCCGGCATTTCCCTGTTGGAGCCGGTCGTGGAATGGGTGGAAGAGAAACTGTCCGCGGGGCGTGCGGCCAGCGCCGTTCTGGTGGGCGGTGCCTGCTGGCTGCTGGGTGTGGCCTCGATCCTGTCCCTCAACGAATGGTCCGGGTTCGCGCCGCTGGGCATGTTCGAGCGTTTTGCCGGTATGACCATCTTTGATCTGCTGGACTTCTTTACGGCGAACGTCATGCTGCCGCTGTCCGGTCTGCTGACCGCGATCTTCGTTGGCTGGTTCGTGGCGAAAGAATCCCTGAAAGTGGATCTGGCACTGGAGGGAGGCAGCTTTACCCTCTGGTACAACCTGATCCGCTATGTGACACCCATTGCGGTGGCCATCGTGTTTGCCTACAACCTGCTGGCATAACCCGCAAAAAAAGGGGGTGGCACAAGGTGCCGCCCCCACTTCTCTCTTCCGAACGAAGCCCTCTCAATAGTCGTCGTCGGATGCGGTGACCGCCCGCAGCTTGTCCATATGGGGTCGCACGGCTCGTTTGTCCGCTTCCGGAGCTTGCCTGGCTGTTTCCATTGCCGAGGTGGCACCCCCCATCATCGCCCGCATCTGTTCTTTCTGGGCTTCGCTCAGGTTGGGGTTGTTGTTGATTTCGTCCATCACGCCCGCCATTTCCCGGGCCATCTCGGGGTGCTGGTTCTCCATTTCGATGGCCATCCAGGCCTGGAACACCCGGTCGCCGGTGGCGCCCCATTCTTCCATGGAATCAAAGCCGTGATCCTCGACAATGGCTTCCATGCGATCGTAGGTGTCGTGGCCCCGCATCTGCGCCACGGAATCGGAGAAAATCGTCGAGAAATCCGGCATTTCGGTCATGCCATCCGAATTCGGCAGTTCCTGGTTGAGCTCCTCGAAGTCGTCTTCCAGGGTCTCGGCGTCTTGCAGGGTGTTGATAAAGGCACGGACCCGTTCATCGGTCAGGCTGTCAGCGCTGGCGCCGAGTGGCAACAGCAGGGCGAGGGCGAGAGCCAGGCAGGATAAGGTAACGCGTTTCATGAGTGGCCTCCGTGATCAGGGTGCCCCCGAATCCGTGTGCCGGGGGCGTGTCTATAAAATAGACGCTGGTTCCTGAAACGCGCAACTCGGCAGGGGCGGTTAACGCCGCCCCTGCCCGGCCTTGTCAGTGGACGTGCAAGAGGGAAGCGTAGCGCTCGAGGTGGAAGTCGTCGTCGCCAAGCTGATGATTGATGGCAATCAGCCGTTTGGCATAGTGGGCAAAATTGTACTCCCAGGTCATGCCAATGCCGCCGTGGGACTGAATGCCTGCTTCCGAAATGAACTGGCCGGCTCGGCCAATCACATTCTTGGCAGCAGCCAACACCCGGCGACGC
>JAEPMM010000459.1 GCA_017643965.1 Marinobacter sp. | reverse complement strand
AGTGGTGGTGATTATCGGCGCCAGCGGCGCCGGCAAATCCACCCTGATTCGCTGCGTGAACGGTCTTGAGGAGTTTGAATCCGGCAAGCTCGAGGTGGATAGCCACCCGCTCGAGCCCAAAAGCGGCAACCCCGGCTCACTGGCGGAAATCCGCAAGGAAGTCGGCATGGTGTTCCAGCAGTTCAACCTGTTCCCTCACCTGACGGTGAAAAAGAACATCATGCTGGCGCCGATGAAAGTGAAGAACGCACCGGAAGTGATCGCCAACGCCACCGCCGAAAGGTTGCTCAACCGGGTGGGCATTGGCAGCCAGGCTGACAAGTACCCCAGCCATCTGTCCGGTGGCCAGCAACAGCGCGTGGCCATCGCCCGGGCACTGGCCATGGAACCACGGCTGATGCTGTTCGACGAGCCCACCTCCGCGCTGGATCCGGAAATGATCGGCGAAGTGCTGGACGTGATGCGGGAACTCGCCAGGGAAGGCATGACCATGATGGTGGTCACCCATGAAATGGGCTTCGCCCGCGAGGTGGCCGACCGGGTGATCTACATCCACGAGGGCCAGATCGTCGAAGAAGGCAAGCCCGCGGATGTGTTCGACAATCCGCAGAACGAGCGTACCCAGGCGTTTCTGTCCAGGGTGCTGGCCCATTAGAAGGCCCACCGGTGACTGACCTTTTCGAGGAGCGTTGAACCATCTCAGTATGGTTCAACGTATTGCCTCGAGGTTCACTCACAACAGGACGTGCTCAACCATGACGTTAGACGCCCAAGAAAAGAACGCCCCGGCCAACCCGCTCAAATCTCAGCATTCACTACCGACCCTATTGAGAACACCCAATCTTGCAGAGGGCGATCCCGAGTCCAAGCGCAGCGAAATTGCCGCTTACTTTACCAACACCTTTGACGTGTACACGCGGCTATTCGACTGTCTGGATGGTGATGAAGGCTTTTACCAGAAATCCATTCCGCTGCGGCATCCGCTCATCTTTTATCTCGGCCACACCGCTACCTTCTTCGTCAACAAGCTGGTGCTGGCAAAGCTTCTACCGGAACGTATCGACCCACACATGGAATCCGTCTTCGCTGTGGGCGTAGACGAAATGAGCTGGGACGATCTGAACGACGCGCATTACAACTGGCCGGCGGTGTCTGAGGTGATGGCCTACCGCGCCAAGGTTCGGGCTGCGGTGCTGGAACTGATCGAGTCTCTGCCCCTGGCTCTGCCGATCAATTGGGACAGCCCCTGGTGGCCGATTGTGATGGGCGTTGAGCATGAACGCATTCACCTGGAAACCTCCTCGGTGTTGATCCGCCAGCACGACCTGAGCAAAGTACGGCCGCACCCGGATTGGGCGCCCTTGGCGGAAACCGGCGAGGCACCCGGGAATGAGCTGATTACTGTCCCCGCAGGCACTGTAAACATCGGCAAACCCTTCGACGATGCATACTATGGCTGGGACAACGAATACGGCGAGCACCAGGCCAACGTCGAAGAATACAAAGCCAGCCAGTACCTGGTAAGCAATCAGGAGTTTCTGGAATTTGTTGAAGCCGGTGGTTATGAGCTGGACACGTTCTGGAGCGATGAAGGCCGCGCGTGGCGACAGTTCGCGGAAGCCAAACACCCGACCTTCTGGTGCTGGCACAACGGCTGGCACCTGCGGCTGATGACGGAAGAAATCGAGATGCCCTGGGATTGGCCGGTGGAAGTGAATTATCACGAGGCCAAGGCCTTCTGTGAGTGGAAGCGGGAGCAAACCGGCCTGCCGATTCGCCTGCCTACTGAAGATGAATGGTACCGGCTGTGTTCAGTCGCAGGGGTTGATGAAATTGATGACCGCCCCGCCCATGGCAATCTGCACCTGGACCATGGCGCCTCTCCCTGCCCGGTGACGCGCTTCCGGCACGGGCAGTGGTTCGATGTGGTTGGCAATGCCTGGCAGTGGGTGGAAACGCCCACCTATCCGTTCGACGGGTTCAAGGTGCATCCGCTTTACGATGACTTCACCACGCCCACCTTCGACGGCCGGCACAACCTGATCAAAGGCGGTTCGTGGATTTCCTGTGGCAATGAAGCGCGACTCTCGGCGCGCTATGCGTTCCGCCGCCACTTCTTCCAGCATGCCGGCTTCCGGTATATCGCATCCGATGCGGAGGCAGCGCAACCAAACAGCTATT
>JAEPMM010000327.1 GCA_017643965.1 Marinobacter sp. | reverse complement strand
GTCATCCATCATCTCGAAATGGCGCACGTACTGCTGCACCACCTGCTTCAGTGCGCCCTGGGCCCAGTAGCCTTCGCGAATCTTGTTGGCGACCTCGCCGGGCATGGCGTCGTCACCCAGCATCCGCAGGTAAACATCGAACAGCGCCTGCTCTTCCGGGCGCAACTGGGAGGCGAGGCGGGCGGCGACCCGTTCAATGTCTTCCCGCACCGCGGTGACCGCACCGCCGAACAATTCCAGCTCGAGATCAATGTCGTCAGTGGGCTTCTCCGGCACCACATCCAGGTCGGCGCCGGGATACACCACCACGCCCTTGCCGATGGCCACGCCCGGCGCACCAGGAACGCCATTGAAACTGACATCTTTGGTCTCCTCACCGGTCAGGGACAGGCCGCTAATCGCGCCGGTGGCCTCGCTGTGGGCAATGACCCCCGCCAGCTGCGCCGATACCGTGACCAGAAAGGCTTCCTCGCCTTCGTCAAAACACCGCGAGCTCTCCCGTTGCTGCACGACCAGCACCCCGAGAACCCGGCGATGGTGAATGATGGGGACACCGAGGAAGGAACGGAAGCGTTCCTCACCGGTCTCCGGGAAATAGCGGTAACGGGGATGGGAGGGCGCATCTTCCAGGTTGATCGGCTCCTCCCGGGAACCCACCAAACCCACAAGCCCCTCGGAATAAGCCAGGCTGACCTGCCCCACCGCCTTGCGATAGAGGCCTTCGGTCGCCATCAGGATATAGCGGTTGGTTGCCGGATCCAGCAGATAGACGGAACAGACCTCGGTGCTCATGGCTTTCTGCACACGGGATACAATGATCTCCAGCGCTTCCTGCAGATCGCGGGCGCTGTTCACCTCTTGTACCAGATTTCGCAGTATGCTCAGCATGGCGGTTTCAGCCCGTCATTTCTGTGGATCCTATGAGCGCCGGTTCTGCTCGCTCCGATGCCACTGCTCCATGTTATAGAACAGCCTCGGCGCCAGCTCTCTGAGCGCACGTCTGTATACTTCGCGTTTGAATGAGACCACCTGCCCGAGGGGGTACCAGTAACTCACCCACTGCCAGCCGTCGAATTCCGGCGAATCGGTGCCGTCCACGCGCACCTGCGCATCCGGCGATAACATCCTCAGCAGGAACCATTTCTGTTTCTGTCCCACACAGACGGGATGCGAGTTCTGTCGCACCATCCGCCGCGGGAGGCGATACCGCAACCAGCCCCGCGTACAGCTGATGATCTCCACATCTGCCGCAGCCAGGCCGATCTCTTCCCCCAGTTCCCGATACAACGCATCTTCCGGCGATTCGTTGTGCTTGATACCGCCCTGCGGGAACTGCCAGGAGTCTTGCCCTATTCGCCTTGCCCAGAGAACCTCGCCCCTGTGGTTGGCCAGAATGATTCCGACGTTGGGTCTGAAACCGTCTGAGTCGATCACGGCACAGTCCTTTTGAAAGTCGGTCGACCAGTGCAAAAATTCACCGGTTGGAATTGTCCAAGTTGCTATCATTCTTACAGAATCCCAAGGGTTCGGCAAACGAAGCCGTCACCGATGTGTCGTGATAGACTGGCGCCTTTCCTGCAACCCCTGTCATGACCGGAGGTAATACCCTTGACGCTCGCAATCTTTGACCTCGACAACACCCTGCTCGCCGGGGACAGCGACCACGCCTGGGGCGAATTTCTGGTGGAAGAGGGCATTGTGGATGCCGAGGAATACCGCAAGGCGAACGATCGCTTCTATCAGGAATACCTCAACGGCGAGCTGGACATCCTGCACTACCTCGGCTTTGCCCTGCAGCCGCTGGCAAAGCACGCCATGAAAGACCTGCTGGACTGGCGCGAGCGCTTCATGGACAAAAAGGTACGCCCCATGCTCCAGGACAAGGCCTTCCAACTACTGGACGAGCACCGCTACCAGGGCCACACCCTGATGATCATTACCGCCACCAACCGCTTCGTCACCGAACCGATCGCTGAGCTGCTGGGCATCACGCATCTGATCGCCACCGATCCGGAACTGATCAATGGCCGTTACACCGGCCAGGTCGCGGGCGTTCCCAGCTTTCAGGACGGCAAAGTCACCCGCCTGAACGACTGGCTGGCCTCGCAGAACGAGACGCTGGAAGGCGCCTGGTTCTACAGCGACTCCCTCAATGACGTGCCCTTGCTGAAAAAGGTCGACAATCCGGTGGCGGTTGATCCGGATCCGACGCTGGAGAAGCTGGCTTTGGAGAAGGGGTGGAAAGTGATGTCTCTGCGGGATTAAGCGGATTTTCCCGGCCGGAAGGCAAGTGGGGTGGCCCTGCCGGGATACGCTGTAAATACGTCCCTGTACGCTCGACAAAAACATCCATGTTTTTGACGATCCCGGCAGGGCCACCCCACTCGCCTTCCTAACGCATACCAATCCGTCTAACGATTGCCACAGTCAGAACTAGAAAAACCCCGTTAACGAACGAACAAAGCAGGATTTGATGTAATCCGTCTCCGGAATACCCGGAATCACCGGATGATCCGGCGCCTGATGGCCCTGCTCCAGCAACTGAACGAACCGGTCAATCTTGCGACCACTGCCGCGGATGATATCGATCAGCTTGTCCTGGGACAGATGCATCGAACAGGACGCGGAAATCAGCAGACCGTCCCGCTCCAGCAACCGCAGCCCGAGCTGATTCAGCCGCGCGTAGGCCTGCTCACCAGCTTTCTGGTCACGGCGGCGGGGAATCAGGGCCGGCGGGTCCAGCACCACGATATCGAACTTCTCTTTCTCGTCCGCCAGCGCCTTGAGGGCGTCAAACGCGTCCCCCTCCAGGGTTTCCACGTTCTCCAGCCCGTTCAGCCGGGCGTTGTGGTGCACCGAATCAATGGCGGTCGCGGAACTGTCCACGCAGGTCACCTGACTGGCGCCGGCACAGGCCGCCTGAAGGCCCCAGCCACCGACATAAATGAACACAGCCAGCACCCGCTTGCCGGGCGCATAGGCCTGCAGGCGCTGACGATTCATACGATGATCGTAGAACCATCCGGTTTTCTGACCGCCTTCCAGTGGCACCTCGAACCGGACACCGTTCTCCTCCACTTCCAGAAGACTGACTTCAACACCATGGGCCTGCTCCACGTAGGTATCCAGCCCCTCGACCTTGCGCATCTTGCCGTCGTTTTTGAGGATGATCGCCTCCGGATGTGCCAGGCGCTGAATAGCCCGAACAACCGCGTCCTTCATCGCCTCCATACCAGCCGTGGAGATCTGAACCACCACCTTGGAATCAAAACGGTCGACCACCAGCCCTGAAAGACCATCACTGTCGCCAAACACCCAGCGATAGTATGGCTTGTCGAAAAGCCGCTCCCGCAGCTCAAGCGCAGCTTCCATCCGCTGGGTTAACCGCTGCGGCGTCATACCATGGCCCGGGTCCCGACTGATCAGCCGGCCGCAAATCAGCGCATGGGGATTCACGAACACCGTCCCCAAAGGCTTGTCATTGGAGGCCCGAAGCTCCGCCTGGACACCAGCCTCGAAATCCGTCAGCGGGCTGCGACGGGTGTCCACTTCATTACTGTATACCCAGAGATGGCCAGCACGGAGACGGCGCTCCGCGCCTTTTCGAAGATACAGAACCGGAAAATTCATAGAGATGACCTGGGAAAGAATTAACGAGGGATTATTCCTCGGCAGCCACATGCTCCGCGTAAGCGGCGGAGTCCATCAGACCATCCAGCTCGCCCGCATCCGCCAGCTTCACCTTGTACAACCACCCGTCGCCATAAGGATCCTCATTGACCTTCTCCGGCTCATCTTCCAGGCTCTCATTCACTTCGATCACCTCTCCGGTCACCGGGCTGAACACGTCCGAAGCCGACTTCACAGACTCCGCTACGCCAGCTTCCTCTCCACCGTTAACGGTGACGCCCACATCCGGAACACCGATATAGACCACATCACCCAGTTGCTCCTGGGCAAAATCGGTAATGCCAACCGTCGCCGTGCCGTCATCAGACACGCGAACCCATTGATGAGTCTCAATGTATTTCAGGTCTGCGGGTATCTCACTCATAATCTGGTTTCCTGAACGAATTTTTTGCGCAGTTTAACTGAAGACGTTAACTCCAGCGAACCTCACGTGCCAGCTTCATGAACGAATTCAGGTAATCCACCTCCCG
>JAEPMM010000298.1 GCA_017643965.1 Marinobacter sp. | reverse complement strand
CGGCTGTCCAACACCGTGTTCTACAACCAGACCCGCACCCAGGTCAGCACCGTGAGCCGTGCCATTACCCTGATCGGGTTCGATTCGGTGAAATCCATGGCGATTTCCTCGCTGCTGGTGGATTCACTGCTGCAGCGCAATGACCGCCCGCATCTGCTGAGATGCCTCGCTCGCGCCATACACGCCGCGGTGCAGGCCCGCTGCCTGATGCCCAAACGCACCGAGCATGCCCTGGAAGAGGTGTTCATTGGCGCCCTGCTGATGAACATCGGCGAACTGGCGTTCTGGTCCTGCGAGACCGAGCAGGCCGAGGAACTGGAACAACGGCTGCGGCTGGAGGAATCTCCGGTGGAGGCCCAGAAAGCGGCACTCCACACCACGTTCACGGAGATCACCCGTGGTCTGGTGGAAGCCTGGTCGCTCGGGCCGTTTATCCGCGAGGTGGTCGCACCGGGACAGGCCAATTCCATGGCCGCCAGCCTGGTGCGTCACTCGGTGGAGATGGCGGCGTTGTCCGAGAAAGGCTGGCGCGGCGCCGAGATGGATGCGGTGCTGGAGCAGTTGGGCAAGGACATTGGCGAAACACCGGCAGTGGTGCGCGACCAGCTCAAGGTGAACGCGCAGGAGGCGGCGAAAGTCGCGGTATCCCTTGGCATTCCCCAGGTCACGGCGCTGATGCCCGGCAGCCAGGACGGCTCCGGCAACCAGTCAGCGCGCGCACCGGCGATGGACCCCAACCTGCAACTGCAGATTCTGCGGGACCTGACGGTCAGCCTCACCGAGAAGCCGGATCTCAACGAGGTCTGCCAACTGGTGATCGAGGGCATACACCGGGCCATCGGGATGCAGCGGGTGGCCCTGCTGATGGGGGACAAAAGTGGGCACAATCTGGTGCCCCGCAAAGTCGGCGGCCGAGGCACAGAGACCTGGCGGGAGGACTTCGTTATTGCCAAGGATGGTACCGGCGCGCTGGGCCGCCTGTTGCCCCACGCCAGCTGCGGCGTCTACCAGCCACGCCCGGTCGAGGAGGGTGTGGCCTACGACCGCTGGCTGGGCAAGGTTCCGGCCCTGATCGGGCCGCTCACGGCCAAGGGTCGCCTGGTGGGCCTGTTCTACGCGGACAACGCTGCGGGGGATTATGTGCCCTCCGAGGAACAGCTCACGGCCTTCGGCCACTTCGTCCAGAACGCCCAGCTGTGCATCACCCTGCTGGCGTCAAGTTGAATGCCCGCCCCGGGCCCAACCGGGGCTATAGCTCATACAGCTTGGTGACGTGAAGAACCGGGCCGGTGGGCGCGCCGGTGGGTGACCCGCCCTCGGGCTCCAGACTGATGGCCAGGGTGCGGCTCTCGTGGAGCATGGTGCGGGCCTCGTCCGTCAGTTCCACCTGAAGTACGTCACCAACCAACACCACCCCCAGTGACAGGGGGTTGCCCTCTGCCGGCACGACCCAAAGTTCATAGTCCTTTCCAGTCTGTGCCGAGCTGGCCGCCACCGATCGCATGCGCAGGTGACGTTGGCCACCCGACTCACTCACCAGCCACAACGGATCACTGGCATCGGCCTGCACGATGGCGCCGGAGAGCCGTGAACCGGGCTCCGGCGGAGCCTGCGAGCCCGGCTGCTGGACCAGCATGACCGCCATCACCAACGCCGCCGCCGTTGCCATAAGACTCCAGGCGGGCCAGAGCCCTCGCCCCCCGGTTGACCGTGCCGCCGGTTTCTGCGGCCAAAGCTGGCGCTCAATTGCCTGCCAGACAGAGGCGGGCGGCTCCCGGGCCGGTACCTGATCACTCAGCTGACCCAGCTTTTCTTCCCAGTACCAGACTTCCTGACGAACCCGTCCCGACTCCATCATCCAGCGTTCAAAGCGGCTACGCGCCTGGCCTTTGAGGGAGCCCAATACATACTCTGCCGCCAGGCTTTCTATGCGTTCCGGGGTTTTTTTCATCGTTCCAGGCACCTCTTCAATGCCATCAGTCCGCGGCGGATCCAGCTTTTTACCGTACCAATGGGAGAGCTCAACGCCATGGCCAGTTCGTCATGGGTAAGCCCGCGATAATAAGACAACAGGATGCTGTCACGCTGCACATCACTGAGCTCATCGAGACAACCGGTTAATTGTTTGGCGCCGGCGCTACGCAGAGACTCATCCAGCGGGCCGCTGCGCTGATCTTCCAGATGTTCCAGATGCTCCTCACCACCGGCGCGCCGCACAGCACGGGAGCGCATCAGATCGAGCGTGCGATAGCGTGCAATGGTCAGCATCCAACTCAGGGGCGAGCCCCGATCGCTGTGGTATTCGCTGGCGTGGTGCCAGATCTGCACGAAAGCATCCTGCAACGCCTCTTCGGCCAACTCCTGCTGGCCGGCCAATTTCAGACACAACCCAAACATACGGGCGGAAATCTTCTGGTACAGCTGCTGGAATGCTCTGCGGTCACTCCTGGCAATCGACAGGAGCAGCCTTATCAGTTCTTCATGATCAGGGTCACGGGTTGTGGTTGTCATTGTCGTCTCCGTTTTCGGTCCTCAGCCCTCGTATCTTCTTTACGTAGCGAGACCCGCCAGGGTTGCATCGGCCAATGGATTCCGGGCAACGGATTTTTTTTATCTGAGCTCTGCAACTTTTCGGAAGACCGCCCCGTTACCTCTAAAGCATTACCCACAAAAAATGAGGAAAGCGGAATGAATACAGTCATAAAACGCTCAGGCCTCGCCCTTGCGATTGCCGGGCTCTGCCTGACAGCAGGTACGGCCACTGCCTCCAGCCACCGGGAGGCGCCGTTCATCACCGAAGTGCCCAAAGTTGATGGCACCGATTTCTACATGTTTCGGAGTTACGAACCGGGGCGGGCGGATTTTGTCACCCTGATCGCCAATTACCTGCCGCTCCAGGATGCCTATGGCGGGCCCAATTATTTCGACCTGGACGAGGACGCGATTTACGAGATTCACATCGATAACTCCGGCAACGCCCAGGAAGACATTACCTTCCGATTCTCGTTCCAGGATGTGAAGCAAGATCTGAAAATACCAGTGAATGGTGAGATGGTTTCCATTCCCCTTAAAACTGGAGCTCCTGTCGGCCCAACCGCGCTTGATGACGCGAATAATGATGCAATTCAGGTTCGCCAGACCTACACCGTCGATATGATCCGCGGCGACCGGCGCACCGGGATGTCACAGCCAGTCACCGGCGACGGCGGCAGCTCGACGTTCAGCAAGCCGCTCGACAACATCGGCAGTAAAACCATTGCTGATTACCCCGCTTATGCCGAGAGCCATGTATACACTGCCAATATCCCTCAGTGCGGCACCGGCAGAGTTTTCGTGGGGCAGCGCGCTGAGGCATTTGCAGTCAACCTCGGTGAAGTTTTTGACCTCATCAACCTGAGTGCAGCGGATGTCACGGGTGCCAACGGACGTGATCTGAGCCTGAATATCTTAGATGACAAGAACGTTACATCAATCGCTCTTGAAGTGCCCATTTAATGCATCACTTCCGACAGTGACCCAGTCATCGGAGCATGGACCACCGCGAGTGTGCGCCAAGCCCGGGTAATCAACCCAAGCCCCACCAGCTTTGAAGAGGGCGATGCAGGCAAAGGAGCTACAGTCGAGGGTGGTGCATTCACCCAGGTCTCCCGTCTTGGTTCCCCGCTAGTTAACGAAGTCGTCATTGGCTTACGCGACAAAGACCTGTTCAATGCTAGCGAACCCAAAGATGATGCAGGCAATTTTGCGCCTTATGTGCTGACGCCAACCCTGCCAGAGCTGATCCAAGGTCTGTTCGGTGTGCAGGCACCCGATGCCTTCCCGCGGACCGACCTGGTATGGGCGTTCCTTAACGGTGTACCTAACGTGACCCGTCCCGCAGGCGAGCCCACGCTGGGCGAGATGCTGCGCCTGAACACCAGCATTGAAGCGGCGAACAGCGACGTCACCATGCAGAACGATTTGGGCGTCATTGCTGAAGACGTCACAGGCTTCCCGAATGGTCGCCGACCGGTGGACGATGTTGTCGATATCGCTTTGCGTGTCGTAATGGGTGTTTTGCTCGATGAGGAATCTGCTCCAGCCGGTCAGATCGGTTATACCGACGGCGCCGTAGTGGATAGAGATCAGCTGTTATCCGGCTTCCCCTATCTTGGGCATCCGATCTCCGGCTCACCTAATCCACAACGTCAGCAGCCTTAATGATGCGATTAAAGGAGGTTTCCATGAAACCCACTCTCAATATCGTTCTGGCGCTGGTGGTTAGTCTGTCTTTGACCGGCTGTTTCAGCGGATCCAGCAAAAATAACGCACCGGATCAAGATCTCAGTATCTCGGTGGATTACACAACCTTTGTGAAAAATGAGATCAAACAAACCAGCGCGACTCGCGCGCCAGTAAATATCAACCGACTGGAGTTCCGTTTCAATGACCAGGACAACGAACAGGCGTTCGACGACCTGTTTTGAATCCTCGGGGCTCTGCCGTCAGCCTGTCTCCGAACCGGGGCTGACGGCCCTCCACCCTGCGCCTCGGCGCAGGGTTTTTTCCATCGCGGTGCTGATGACGGCACT
>JAEPMM010000384.1 GCA_017643965.1 Marinobacter sp. | reverse complement strand
GGATCATCAGCCAGGTGCCCAGTTTACCCATCAGGTTGCCGTTGGCCGGGCTCGTTACTGCAGGTGTGTTCATGCGCTCTGCTCCCTGCCCATTGTCACGAACTGGGCAACGTCTTTGATCAGTTTCGACAGGCCCGCGAGCGTGATCAGCACGGCACCCAGCAGCATCATCGCCTTGACCGGCCAGTACTGGATGCCCCAGGTTTCAACGGTGGTTTCGTTCATGGAGTAGGAGTTCTCGAAGAAGGTCCAGGAGGTAATCACCAGCGCAAACGCAAACATGAAGAAGAACATGGACGTGAATATGTCCATACCCACCCGGCCGCGGGGTGGCAGATAGTTGTAGACCACATCCACCCGCACATGGGCGCCGTGGAGTAACGCAAACGCGCCGGCCAGCAGGTACTGCATACCGAACAGCAGGAAGCTGGACTCGTGAACCCAGATCGTCGGTTTATTGAAGATGTAGCGCATGACCACTTCAAAGAAATAGAACACCACCGCATTTACCGTCCAGAACGAGATAAACACGCCGGATTTTTCACTGATCCAGTCCACCCCGCGGGTGAACCAGTTCTTGTAATCGGATTCGATTGTGCCCTTGAGCTCCGCCTCAATCTTTTTAAGCTTCTCATTGGCTTCTGCGTTCAGATCCACGGCCTGACTGCCACGCGCCGCAAACCATCTGTCCAGCGCCATCATGATCAGCGGCATGACCGCCAGCCACCCCCAATAAAACCAGTGGGGCAGCACAAAGCCGAAACCACCAGATCCAGACATATCGTCACCACCTGAGTTACAGCAAGGGGAAGGGAGCGAGTGCCCAGCTAACCGGCGCTCCCTGCCCTTCCCCTCTATTTTTGTTGATGTTATTTCGAGGGACTGCTTACTCGCTCTTGGCCGCTTTGAGATCGTCCTCGGTGATGTAACCGACGGTATCGTTCATCATGTAGTCCAGTTGCATCTCGAACACGGCTTTGGCGTCGTCGTCCTTGTTGGCCCAGTTGTACCAGATGGGTATGGCAACGCGACGGAATTCGTCGAGATCAGCCTGGCTCAGGCGGCTGACGGTGTTGCCGTCGGCCTTGAACTTCTCCATGGCCTCGATGTTACGAGCCTGAATGGTCAGGTAATGCTTCTGGGAGAAGATCCGCACCTCGTCTTCAACCAGCTGCTGCAGCTTGGGATCCAGGTTGTTCCACGCGCGCAGGTTGACGGTCAGGTCCATCAGGTCCACGGGCTGGTAGATAGACATCACGCCCGGGGGGCCGAACAGGATGTAATCGGTCACTTGGGAAAAGCCCAGTTCGTAGTTCACCGCCGGCCCCACATAATCTGCCGCGTCGATGGTGCCTTTCTCCAGCGCCGGGAAAATGTCAGACCCCGGCAGACTCACGGTGGACACCCCGAATTCCTGAAACACCTCAGCGACCATGCCGCCCGGTACGCGCATCTTCAGACCTTTGAGGTCCGCCAGCGAATTCACCGGTTTCTTGGAGTGAATAATGTTGGCGTCGTGTTGAATCGGGCCGACGTAGAAAAGCCCGTACTTCTTGTATATTTCACGGGTTTTTTCCAGCATGCCGAGGGAATAGAACATGGTGTCCCACTGGTGGGGCTGGTCCGGTCCGGCCGGATAAGAGGACAGGAACACCGATGCCGGAATCTTGCCCGACCAATACAGGGTGAACGGATTCATCCCCTGCAGCACGCCATTGCGGACCGCATCGAACAACGCGTTGTTATCGGCGGCAACGGCCTTGGCAGGGTAAGGCTTGAAAATCAGCTCACCACCGGATTTCTCCTCGATGCTCTCGCACCACTCTTCAAACAGGTCGTAACCGACCGTGCCCGCATCCCACACCGACTGGATCTTCCAGGTGGTGGCAGCCTGCGCCTGACCGGCGCCCATGAACAGGGCTCCGCAAAGGGCGGCCCCGACAGCCATGGATTTGAGAAAACTCCTGCGAGGTGGCATGGCACCCGCGTCACAGCGTCTTTCAGCATTGTTGTTGATGTTCATCGACACATCTCCGTCTACTTTGTTGTTATGCAGAGTAAGGCCAACACCGGCGGGCGCCGGTATTAGCGAAATATTCGTAGGCGGATGCGCTTTAGTCCAGCGAATTGCCAACTGGTCGGACCAGTTTTTGCCGGCTGCGAAATGGACGAAATCCATGCGATAGGCCATAGTTAGGGGCCTGGAAGGCACTTGAACGGAAGGATTCCTGATACACACCTCAACCCCTAACTGGTCCGACCAGCAGGACCCGACAGGCACACCGGATGGGCATATCACAGGAAATATCCTATCGGTTGGAGCGGCTGATCCTCGACGGCGGCCTGGCCCCCGGGCAAAAGATGCCGTCGGAACGGCAGCTGGCCACACGCCTGGGCGTATCGCGCGCCATTCTCCGCGAGGCGCTCCACGAATTGCAGGGCCGCGGCGTGATCGAAACGCACCACGGCAAGGGCTCGTTCGTGGCCAGTATCGTGCCGTCCACTGCGGATCTGGATGATCGCAGCCCGCTGATGCATCTTTTCGCGGGCCACCCGCGCACCCTTTACGACCTGCTGGAAGTGCGAGAGCAACTGGAAGGACAGGCAGCCATGCTGGCCGCCCAGCGCGCCACCAGTATGGACAGGCACCGCATTACCAAAGCCTTCCGCGTATTGGAAAGCACCGACCCGATGAGCAATGCCAAACCCGATCATGGCTTTCATCAGGCGATTGTCGAGGCCTCCCATAACCCGATACTGGTGCACGTTCTGAACGGTCTGAAAAACATGATGCTGCTGACCGTTCAGGCCTCCGTTGCCAATCTGAATCCGCGGGAGGAAATGCGACATTCCATCATGAGGCAGCACAAGCAAATCTATCAGGCCATCATGGCCGGCAAGCCCGCCGCCGCCCGCAAGGCAGCAATCGCTCACGTGCGGTTTGTCGGCGATTCCATGCGCAGCCTCGAGAGCCAGGGCGCAAAAGTGATCCGCATCTCACTGAATTCGGAAGCTGCTGCTTCCGGAACCAGCGCCTCCCCCTGAGGCGGCAAAAAGCTTGCATTGAATATTCAGTGCGAAACAATATCGCGCTGGAATTGATAGGGAATTGCGGAAAACGCGACGGCAAAGGGTCTTGATTTCCGCCGCCACAGTCCGTAAAACTTGCGCCTTTGAAAGACAGCCTCAGGAGTCACCCATGGCGGACCAAGCACCTTTGATCTGCAAGGATATTCATAAAACCTTCGATCAGCTTGAAGTGCTTAAAGGTATCTCACTGGAAACCCGCAAAGGTGACGTGGTGTCCCTGATTGGCAGCTCCGGCTCCGGCAAGAGCACGTTCCTGCGCTGCATCAATCTGCTGGAAACCCCCACCTCCGGCGACATTATCGTGCACGGCGACCCAAT
>JAEPMM010000268.1 GCA_017643965.1 Marinobacter sp. | reverse complement strand
TGGGGCAGACGTCGAGGCAACGGGTACAGCCGCTTTGGTTGGCGCGTGAGTGCGCACACAACGAGGTCTCCAACCGGAAGTACACGGTCTTCTCGAACTCACCCACCCGCTCCCTGGCGGTCAGCGCGATGCGCTCCAGTTCTCCGGTTTTTGCGGGGTCGGCCCAGAAATAGCCGTTGCGTTTCTGATAGCTGGGAAACGCCGGCTCACCGCCACGCAGGTCGATGAAAACATCACACTCACTGCGGGCAGAGGCCTGGACATCACCGTACCCGAGGGCGCCACGGCCAGCCGGGTTGAGGGGTTGCAAGCGGGTAAATTCCAGCCGGAAGTTGCCCAGCGCGCCCTCGGCGCCGGTCAACTCACCCCGGGCCATGTCGTAGTTGGCGGAGGGCAGCTGTATCGGTCCGGCGTCAGTGACGATGCAGGTGACGCCGAGTTCGTCCCCCACCAGTTCCGCCATTCTGACCGCCTGCTCGGTGGGGCCAACAATGCAACACACCCCGGCCGACTGAATGGTTTTCGCGGGCGCCATCGGCGCCGGTAGCTGGGCCGCGGCAACCAGCGCGGCCTGTTTCGCGTGCAGGCGCTGCGGCTTCGCCCCGGGCGCACTCCAGCCGGCACGATCGCGGATGTCGATGGTCGCCAGGGGCGCGGACTGCTGAGTTTCCGCGTGGATGTCCTCGCCCAGACGCTCGAACAGGGCGGCCTGCTGGCCACAGGCGATGAGCACTTCGTGACGGCCGCTCAGGTGTTCGGCGGCCGTGCGCATCTCTGAGCCACAGAGCTGATCCACCACGACCACCTGCTCAGCGCCCGCGGCCGCCTGCAGTGCCTTCGAGTCGATGGACTGGGATTTGTCGCAGGTGCATAACAGTAGGGTTTTAGGTGTTGTCATCAGGATCTTACTCTTTTAATTATTTTTATACGTATACGTTTTTGATACAGCCTGCTCTCGAGCATGCCACAGCCGTTCGGCATTGGACAATTGGATGATTGGATAATTGTTAGCCGTCTGCTAGCTTCAAAGAAAAAGAGAGTTGCCATGACCCGTCGCACAGAGAGTTGGAAACGCGAGTTGTTAGTGGGTGCGGTTGTTCGCCGCACGCCGGGCGTGACCCGATGGGCGCGGGATATCTGGAAACCCGTCGCGGTGATTCCGGGCGCACCTGAGGCCTTCTGGAAAGAAATGGTGCGTGAGGGCGACGTGGTGGATTACCACGCCGGCACCGTGGCCATGGAACTGTTCCGTGCTGACGTGGAGTCCTACCTGGTGTCATTGAATATGGCCACGCCCTCGGTGTGGATCATCATGGACCGGGATGAAAGCCGCCGCTCCCCCTCCGGCTGGTTTGTCAGCGCCATCACCGCCAGTGCCTATGAAGCCCAGGACGCGCTGGACAGCGGCGAGAGCATCGTCGAGGCGGTGCCGATTCCGGAATCCCTGGCGGCCTGGATCAAAGAATTCGTCGACATGCACTACATCGAGGAACCCTTCAAGAAGCGCCGTCGCGACAAGCACCGTGTGGACGGCATCGAAGACGGCAAGGGCGACGCCCGCATCCGTCAGGAAAGCGATGTGTTCCGGGCTCCGTCCAACATCAAGAAACCGAGAGTGCACTGATGGCCGAATCACGCTTACAGCGCTGGGCCCGCAAAAAGGCCGAAGCCGGCAAAGAGGCAGAGCTCGCGTCCCCCTCAACCACTGAAACCGCGGTATCGCCCGACGAGCAGGAACTCGCGGTCAACGAGACCCTGTCCGAGCACGAACTGCTGGCAAAGTACGATCTGCCCGACCCGGACGCCATCGAACTGGGCACCGACATTACCGGGTTCATGCGCAAGGAGATTCCCGAGCTGCTGCGGCGCCGGGCGTTGCGCTCGCTCTGGAAATCCAACCCGGTGCTGGCGGTGCTGGATGGTCTGAATGACTACGACGAAGACTTCACCGATGCCGCCACCGCCGCCAAGGGCGTGCAGACGCTCTATAAAGTGGGCGAGGGGCTGATCGACAAAAGCGCCCGGCCCGACCCGCTGAAAGAGGTGTCGACGGCCGAGCAGGCACCCGAGCCGGCGGAACCTCCTTCCGCAACCCCGGTGGCCGCCGCAGAAGCGGCTGAGCCCGGCCCCGAAAACGCGGCCGAGTCCCTGCCTGTCAGCGACCGGGAGGATACCGCATTGGCCCGCGCTGAGGCCGAGCCGCCGCCGCGCTATCGCCCAAGAATGCGTTTTGACTATTAGCCCGTTAGTCAGAATCTCTGTTGCGCGGCGGTGTGATCAGGGCTATAAATTAATGAACAAAATTTAAACAAAATAACAAAACGAGAGAGACACCTTGTCCAACACGGCTGAAGTTCAGTGCCCGCGCTCGGTCAGCAATGAAGATCGTGCGCGCGCCCAGATGTACCAGTTGCTGGGCACCCTGCTTGGTAGCCCCCCGTCAAACGAGCTTCTCAAGGGGCTGGCCGCTCTGCAGGGTGACGACACCCCTCTGGGTGCCGCCTCCCGCAACCTGGCGGCACTGGCAGAACGTACCACCCCCGGCGACGCCGAACGCGAATTCAATAACCTGTTTGTCGGCCTTGGCCGCGGCGAGTTGCTGCCCTACGCCAGTTATTACCTGACCGGTTTCCTCAACGAAAAGCCCCTGGCCGAACTGCGCAGCGATCTGATGGCGCGCGGTATCGAGGCCAATGACGACGTCAAGGAGCCGGAGGATCACATGGGCACGCTGTGCGAAATCATGGCGGGCATCATTACCGGTGAATTCCCCTGTGACAGTGAGCTGCCCTCCCAGAAAGCCTTCTTCGATGCGCACCTGGCAAAGTGGGCAGCCTTGTTTTTTACCGATCTGGAGAAAGCGCCAACGGCGGTTTTTTATTCTCCGGTAGGCTCGCTCGGGCGAGCTTTCATGGCCATAGAGGCTGATGCGTTTGCAATTCAATAACCGGGATCTGACCGATCCCCATACCAAGGTGGAGGTGTCCTATGGACCACCCGAAACGCGATAACGGCCGTCGCCGGTTCCTGCAGCTGGCCGCCACGGCGGTTCCCGCTGCCGTGGCCGTGGCCGTTGCACCCAACGCCGCAGCCGAGGTCGTCAGGAATGACGCGCCGAAAAGCCGCGGTCTGCGTGACACGGAGCACACACGTAAATATTTCGAATCGGCTCGCTTCTAGGGACGCGTGTGTCATCCAAGGTTGCGAAAGGCCCTTGAATGACCGCACTTCCGGGTGAACGAGAACAAAAAAAAGAGAGAGGTACGTGACATGTTAAGGAAGAAAACCAACGGGGTAGCGAAAGGCTCCCGTGCGGGATCTTTACTTTCATCCCTCGCTGCAAAGACGATGGACCGTCGCGGTTTTCTGGCTGCCTCAGGGGTTACCGTAGGTGGCCTGGCAGCTCTGTCGATGATGTCCACGCGCGTCAAGGCCGCAACCCCGTCAACGGAAGGTGGCGAGGTTGTTCGCAGAAAGTCGGTTTGCACACACTGTTCGGTCGGCTGCACGGTTGAAGCCGAAGTTCAGAATGGTGTCTGGACGGGTCAGGAGCCCGGCTGGGACAGCCCCTTCAACATGGGCGCCCACTGTGCCAAGGGTGCTGCCGTGCGCGAGCACGCCCACAACGAGCGTCGCCTGAAATACCCGATGAAAATGGTCGACGGCCAGTGGCAGAAGATTTCCTGGGAACAGGCGATCAACGAAGTCGGCGACAAGATGCTGCAAATCCGCGAAGAGAGCGGCCCGGATTCGGTCTACTGGCTTGGAAGCGCGAAATTCTCCAACGAGCAGGCCTACCTCTTCCGCAAGTTCGCCGGTTACTGGGGCACCAACAACGTGGACCACCAGGCGCGGATCTGTCACTCCACCACCGTTGCCGGTGTTGCCAACACCTGGGGCTACGGTGCGATGACCAACTCGTACAACGACATCCACAACTCCAAGGCGATCTTCCTTATCGGGGGCAACCCGGCGGAAGCGCACCCGGTGTCGCTGCTGCACATTCTCAAAGCCAAGGAACAGAACAACGCCCCGCTGATTGTCTGCGACCCGCGTTTTACCCGTACCGCCGCCCACGCTGACGAATTCGTGCGTTTCCGCCCGGGGTCAGACGTTGCGCTGATCTGGGGTCTGTTGTGGCACATTTTTGAAAACGGCTGGGAAGACAAGGAGTTCATCCGCACCCGCGTGTACGGCATGGAAGATATCCGTGAGGAAGTGAAGCGCTGGAACCCGGAAGAAGTCGAGCGCGTTACCGGCGCTCCGGGAGCGCAACTGGAACGTGTTGCCCGCACGCTGGCCAATAACCGCCCGGGCACCGTGATCTGGTGCATGGGCGGTACCCAGCACACCAACGGCAACAACAACACCCGTGCCTACTGCGTACTGCAGCTTGCACTGGGCAATATGGGCGTCGCCGGCGGCGGCACCAACATCTTCCGCGGTCACTGTAACGTTCAGGGCGCCACCGACCTGGGCGTATTGGCCGATACCCTGCCCGGATACTACGGCCTGGCCGCGGGCTCCTGGGCCCACTGGGCCAGGGTCTGGGAAGAGGACCTGGATTGGCTGAAGGGTCGCTTTGCCACCATGGACAAGGATGGTAAATCCCGCGCCATGATGAACGAGAAAGGCATTCCCGTATCCCGCTGGATCGATGGCGTGCTGGAAGCAAAAGAAAACCTGGAGCAGCCGGACAACACTCGGGCCATGGTGCTGTGGGGCCACGCGCCCAACTCACAGACCCGCATGCTCGAAATGAAGGAAGCCATGGAAAAGCTGGACCTTCTGGTGGTTGTCGACCCCTTCCCGACCGTGTCGGCGGTACTGCACGATCGCAAGGACGGAGCCTATCTGTTGCCCTCGACCACCCAGTTCGAAAATTCGGGTTCTGTTACGGCGTCCAACCGCTCACTGCAGTGGCGTGAAAAGATCGTCGAGCCGCTCTTCGACTCGAAGGTTGATCACGAAATCATCAAGCTGTTTGCCGACAAGTTCGGCTTCACCGATCGTATGTTCCGCAACATA
>JAEPMM010000266.1 GCA_017643965.1 Marinobacter sp. | reverse complement strand
GCGGTTCTCGTTTCCGTCGCGTTTACCGATCCAAAACATGATATGAGGCCAAGAAATGAGGCGATTTGAAGAGCTGTTTTCTTCACGGTTATCCCCTACCAAGCAGGAGGTGGCAACACCAGTTACTAATAACTGTAGATGATAGTTTTCAACTTGTACCGCAGCGGTTTCTTAAGGATGCCCAAACATACAGGCTGGTGACCCCATTGGAGCCACCAGTGACCCTTGCGTTATTGAATTGTCGAGTTCTTGTGCACCATACCGTCTTTCATGATGACCAGTAGGTTTTCCTGGGGATTAGCCAATAGATCGATGTCTTCTATCGGGTTGCCGCTGATAAGAAGCAGGTCAGCCAAAGCTCCTTCTTGCACAACGCCCAGCTTCCCCTGGTAAGGAGATCGTGGTCCGGACAGGGCTAACAATTCTGCGTTGGTGCTCGTGGCGAGTTTCAGCACCTCTGCGGGCGTAAACCACCTGACCATCTTTGTAAGTCGCGCACTCTGACGAGCTGCAAGGCTGGCATCAAACAGAACGTCCGTGCCCCAAGCCAGCTTAAGCTTATGTTTTTTGGCGAGTTGAATTGCGTGGTCTGTCCCTTTTGCTACCTGTAACTGCTTGGCGCGGTTGTAGGAGCCCTCCGGGAATGGTGTTGCATCCTCGTCGTCCAAAAAAGGCTGAATGCTGAGCCAAGTACCTTTTTTCGACATCAGGCGAGCCGTTTCTTCATCAATCAATTGACTATGATCGACAACCTTAACACCCGCCTCAATCGCTGTCTGGATTGCTCGGGGGGTGTAGGCGTGAACGGTTACGTATGTGCCCCAGTTTTCGGCGGCTTCAACCGCTGCTTCAAATTCGTCACTGGTGTACTGGCTGACGTCGAGGGGATCATACATCGATGAAACACCTCCGCCGGCAGCCAGCTTGATCTGGGAAGCACCCATCATCAACTGTTCCCGGGTTCTGCGGAGCACCTCGTCGGCGCCATCCGCAATGACACCAGCTCCCATGACCTCCCCATGGCTCAGTTCTGCGCCGGGGGCTCGCGGAATTTCATACAACATCCTGTAATCTCCATGACCGCTGGTCTGGGAGATCATGGCACCGGAGGGCCAGATGCGTGGGCCGCTCACCACACCCTCATCAATGGCTCGTTTCAACCCGAAGCTGTTGCCTGCAAGGTCCCGAACGCTGGTAAAACCCCGCATCAGCGTGCGTTCGGCTTCAGCACCCGCCAAGAGATTGAGGTAGCCGGCATCGGCGGTAAGCATCGTGTTCAGGGAGACGGCCGCCATCAAAGCGTGCCAATGACCATCTATCAGCCCGGGCATCAAGACCCGCCCTTCCCCATTGATGATCGTGGTGTTCGCTGACCGATCGACCGCGATGGGCGTTGCTGACACTTTCTCGATGAGATTGCCGCGCACCAATACGTGCGAGGGTTCAGAGACTTCTGCGTTTACGCCATCAAAAACGCGCACGTTTTCGAAGAGAGTGACATTTGCAGCCTGACCAGAGTTGGGAGTGGCGGCAAAGGTTGAAGAAACTCCCAGGATCGAAAGCAAAAGAAAGTGCAGAAAAAATTCAGAGAACCCTGTAATCCGTTGTGCAGTTGACATTCCATACCCTCGCGATGGCTACAACTGACTGGATCGCCCGGCAGTACCAATAAACAAATAATTGGATCGTGCCGCTCGCCCGGTTCCGGCCACAGACACGTTGTGAACCGAAATGACAAGATCACCCGCATCAGGGTTACGATAGCGTGTCACGACCCCTGCGGCCTCGCCGTCGCGGGTTCGGTTGGCAATTTCCGGTTGCCAGTTGCCACCCAGGCAGCCACCAACGTATTCCACGGTTTGCTCGTATCGATGTTCTGCGATCTCGTTGTTCGGGGCGCTCAGGGAACAGACATAGGCCGTATCTCCACCTGCCCACTCCCAGATCTCGCAGTGCCCTTTCACGATGTCTTTCTTGGCACGATACAGCGTTACGGTATTGAAGTCGGACCGACTGCCGCGCAGGTCGGCGTAACGATTCGGGTAGTCAGCGACGATTGACTGGAGGTCGGCACAGGGGTCATCTGACAGCGCCGGGGTTGATGATAGGCTTGCACAGCCCGTGGTGATCACGGCTGCAATGCTCAATGGCAGTAAGCGGAAACCTGCGGCGGACATATTGACCTCTTTTGTGTGTAGCCTTTAGCTGCTTGGCTACAGCAGTTTAGGAGAGTCCGAATCAAAACCGCAAGGTTTCCTGGCCAATGCCCCAGGCGACATGAGTCGCCTGGCCTGAATTCACTTGACCGGCGTCGCGTTGTTGGCGCTCTCGGCGATCTGATCCAGGGTCTGGTGCTCGCATTCCTTTTCCGCGAGGAAGGCGTCTGCCGACGTGACCAGGATGTTGTCGTCGCTCAAGAACCGGCGGCCGAGTAACGCCGGATACGAAAACTTGCCCCGATCTGTCAGGGAAAACTCGGTTTCGTGAGTACTTCCGGAAATGCAGAATTCCATGCGCACAACGTAACGCCGCTGGGATTCGGCACCCTTGCGTTTTATGAGGACAGTGCGCTCCACCGGCCGCTCAAATTCGAGCGTTACGTCGTCAGGTTTCACGCCCTTCTCGCCGCTTTCCTGGTCCCGGTGATCCGCAAGCGGCACCTGAAAGCTCACCCACTTCTCATCACCTTTTTCGAACGACTCCACATTGACCGCGTGCAATGAAGACGTTTTGGCGCCGGTGTCCAAACGTGCCTTCAACCTTAGCCCGGTGTCCTGCAAAACAACCCACTCCACAAAGCCCAGGGACTCCGGCGGACGCTCAGGCTTGCTATTCTCTTTGGCCATGATCTGCATTGCTGAGCTCAAGACGGCTGCCAGGGTGAGTCCTGCAATAAACTTCATCTGTTCTCTCCTGCAAATGTGATCAGGTCTGGAAAAAAAGTCAGGAAGCGTTGCTCCAGCTCCCCGTCGTGCTCTTTGATTTCATTGATGATGTCGTAAAATTGGTGCCTGAAACGGATACGTTCAGCGACACGATTCAGGGCATAGCCCAGATTATCGAGATCCGCGTACGCGTTGAACCAGTCGTTATCGGCCATTCTCCGGGTCACCCGGCTCATGTCCTCAGGCATCAGGTGCTCATGTTCCCGGAACTCGCGATACACGCCGGCGATAAAGGTACCGGTGTTCAGATTACTGAACTGTTGCCAATGTCTTAACAGGTAGTGATCATAAAGCATGTCGAGGGCGACGCCGGCGAAACGGCGACGTTGCGAGGAAAACAGGCGTTTGCTGGCAAGCACCTGAGGGTGGGTGTCGGTGAAAGCGTCTACCGCCCGGTGGTGTCGAATGCCCTGCCGGATTTGTCGCGGCAATTCGTCAACATTAATGCCATGCGCGAAATCCCCCATCAGGCTTCCGATACGGATCAGCGGAGCGTCTGGTGACAGGAAGAGGTGAGCCAGGTGGTTCAAGAGAGTCCCCGAATGCAATCAGCCACGGCAGGCTCCCTCCCCCACCATGGCCGACGCTTTCCTGGTCAGAAGTGGAAGGTTGCGCCGAGGCCGAGGCCGTCTATGGTGGCGCCGTCCTTGTCATAATAACGCATGTATTCGAGGTTGCCGGATAACTGGGGTGTCATCTCAATATTCACACCCAGACCGTAGGACAGATCGGAGTCATCATCGGTCACACTGCCGAAGGGTCCTTCAGCCTCGAGTTCAATACGGGTAAACCCGAGAATAACGTACGGCGTTGCCGGAGACTCGTTGGCGAGGTTCAGTGTGGCGTAGCCCCCGAAAAAGTTATCAACCGAGAAGTCGATACCTCCCACGGTGTCATCGTCTACGCCAAATCCGGCGCGGGCCTCAAGTCCGAAATACGGTGAGACCAGGCCGCCAATCTTTCCTGACAGAGCACCGAAGTCGGCGTCTGCGGAGCCTTCGTCGAGGTTGAAGAATGTGTAGTTAAGACCGCCGTAGAGACCGGCGCCGCCTGACTTATACATGTCCTGCGCCATTGTCGGAGTGGCTGCGACAGCGCCGGCAAGGGAAACAAGACCAAAGACCAATGAACGTGAAGTTGTCATCGCTATCTTTACTCCTTTCTGATCATCATTGTTGGTTTGAGGTGAAATTGCACCACCACAACGATTTAATCCAGCACAGAGTTCCCTGTCTACCCGATATTTACATTGATTTAATGCCCCGGCAACCCGCGGGGCGCAATGGTTCGGCGCCTTGCGAAAGCCTCAGGCCGCATGTATTCTGACGCCGACTCTCTTTTCAGCCGGTTCGAGCTCCCTTGAGAAATCTGAATCCTGTCATCTTTATCATCAGCGTGATGTTTGTGCTCCTGAGCATATTCATGACGTTACCGGTGTTTCTTCTCGCCGGTTCTGTGGCTCCCAACGCGGAGGCATTCACCCAATCGGCCGCTATTGTGTGCGGGCTCGGTGTCCTGGGTATTCTCGCGACCTACCGTCAAGCGAGGGATTTGAAGCCCCGCTTCATGTTTGTGCTGACGGTATCCAGCTGGTTCATCATTGCCCTGCTCGGCGCCCTTCCCTTTTACCTGAGTGATAACGATATCTCTCTGGTGGATGCGGTATTTGAGGGAACGTCCGGTATCACAACCACGGGCGCAACAGTACTGACAGGGCTGGATTCCATGGATCAGGATCTGCTGCTGTGGCGCTCGATCCTGCAGTGGATTGGTGGCATCGGGATTATCGGCATGTTCGTAGCTGTGCTTCCATTTCTGCGGGTGGGCGGCATGCGACTGTTCGCCACAGAGTCTTCGGAGTGGACCGACAAGGCGCTGCCGAGAATGAAAACTCTGAGCCGGGGCCTGTTGGCGGTGTATCTGATCTTCTCGATCATCGCCGTGCTGACGTACTGGCTGTCAGGCATGTCGCTGTTCGATGCCTTTAACCACGGCCTTACCAGTATTGCCACAGGTGGCTTTTCCACATCCGATGCCTCGATGGGCAAGTTCGACTCCGATCTGATCCTGCTTCAGGGAAGTCTGTTCAT
>JAEPMM010000034.1 GCA_017643965.1 Marinobacter sp. | reverse complement strand
GTACCGGCACCGGATTCAATCTGCATAGGTTCGCTGCCGTCGCTGAAACGGCTGGCCAGGTACACCACGTTGTAGTCTTTGCCGTTCAACGATTCGAGGCTGAACCCTTGCTCCCGCAGGAGATTGACCTCAAGCACTGAGACATAATGATCCTCCAGGGTGCCCCGGCGTTTCAGCGCGCCCGCGCTGGATTCCAGTTCGATGGCTTTGCCGGCACTGAAGTAGCCACTCAACACCCGGTCCGGGGCGTCATTGTCTCCACCGGTGGCGCTGACAAAGGCATCCAGATAGTAGGGGTTGCGGGTCCAGCCGATGACTTCGGAACTGCCCTGGCCGGTGATGCTCTGGTACAGCGCGCGCCCGGCCAGCAGGCGGGTCCCGTCCACCAGCGTGGCAGCGCCCGGTGAAGATGCATGGGTGTTGAGATCCCACTGGTCGGAGCCGCGTTCGAAGAAGCTGTTGCCGGCCTGGTGGATCAGCGCCTCGCGGTCGTAGGGAATGTCGTTGGCCAGAGACGTCACCCGAATGTTGAAAGCGTCGAAACTGGTCAGGGTCAGGGCCGGGTAGACGTAGCCGGTGCCGTTGTTGTCGGTCACGCTTTCTTCCTGGGCGGTGCGAACACCCCACTGGCCGGAACCGGCAAGGCTGGATTCCCGGAATGTCTGGCCCAGCTCCATGCCCACGAACACCGAGTTGTAATCGGCGGAACTGGCACTTATCCGCCCGGAAGACTGCTCATCCAGCAGTGCATACTCCGCCATGCTGGCGACGTAGCCGGCGAAATCGCCGCGGTTGCCCAGCAGATCGAGCGCTTGACCGAGATCCCGGTTGTCCGGGATATCAATTTCGAAATCGTGTACCTGATCCGCGAGGGTGGACCACA
Source organism: Marinobacter sp. (assembly GCA_017643965.1). Taxonomy (GTDB): domain Bacteria; phylum Pseudomonadota; class Gammaproteobacteria; order Pseudomonadales; family Oleiphilaceae; genus Marinobacter. Next base: position 13,213 of record JAEPMM010000034.1, on the reverse strand, counting down.
CATACTTGTTCAGGCACAGCTCGCCGCCCGCGTCGTCCACGCAGTCCAGAATCTCGCGGAACTGGGTGTTGGAATAACCGGCCAGGGTATTGGTCACCAGATACTCGGAGAACGGATTCACCTTCACGTCCCGATCCGAATCCGCCGCCAGGGCCCGCATGCGGGTGTTGCCGTAAACCGCCTCGATGATGACATCCGGCGCCAGGGGCAGGCCCTCTTCGAACGCAATAACCTCGCGGCCGTTATCCTCGGTGCGCCGGGACACATTCACCGAGCCCAGAGGGCGCAGGCTGGGATCGGTGCGGTACACCTCCAGCCGGTCTGGTGTCACGATGCGCAGGTTCCGGCGGGTCGGCTCGACGTTCGGCGCCACCGCTGCAGGCACTTCCACGGTGACACGGACTTCGCTCTGCGCCAGCCCGTTGGTGTTGTTGGAATCGCCGGTGCTGCCGGAGCTGAAATCATCCAGTGCGTTCTTGGCCGGCGGGAAGCTGTTGCCCCGGGAGCCGGCCTCGTCTGTTGCACTGCTGCCCCCACAAGCGCTGAGGAGGGCGGCGGTCAGGATCAGCGCCAGTGGGCGGAACCGGAGCGGCCCGAAAAGGTGATGGGGTTCGTGGTGACCAGAGAAAGAGTGCGAAACCATGCCAGTGACAGTCCATTCCCGAAACATGAGCGGGCAGTCTAGCAAGGGCGCCGGTTGCAAAGAGTGAGGCAGGGCACGAAACGAAAACGGGCGCCCGATGGGGCGCCCGCTGACTCAATCGTACGAACAGTCAGGTTCAGAAGAAGATCTTCATGCCTGCCATCACGCCTTCGTCCAGATTCACGTCGCCGCGCAGCGGGGAATCCAGGTCGGTGTTCAGGTACCGGTAACCGGCGAACACTTCGGCGTTGCGGATCACGCGGTAGCTGCCCCGCAGCTCCAGGCTGGTCATGTCCCCGGAGTCACCAAACGACAGGATGCTCGGCGCGTAGTGCAGCGCGCCGGTAACCGACAGGCCGGGCACGTCCGGGATGTTAACGGTGGCGAAACCACCGAGGGCAACGGCGCCGCCGTCCAGATCGTCATCCTCCCAGCCGATGCCACGCAGGCCGATGCCGGCGGTGGTGGGCAGGTTGCCGAGTGCTGTGCGGCCCTGGGCGTGGAAATCCACGTTGCCGATATGGCGGCTGCCCTCATGGTAGGTGTAGCCTGTACCCAACTGCAGGTCAGAGTTCACGCCGAAGAAGTTCACCTGGCCTTTGACCGAATCGTTGGTCAGGCTCAGATCGAGATCAGCTGCCAGGGCCGGCGCAGCGGCCAGAGACAGGGCAAGAACGGACATACGGGTCAATTTCATTCTTCTACCTTTTATGGGTCAGTGAATTCGCAAAATAGTAACGAGCTGACGCGGGTGGCTCAACTTAAAACGGGGTAAGGGCTTGTTAATACTGCTTTAGTGACGGGTGTTTCCGTCCTGGGAGTCAATGGCGCCAAGTTGATCAAGGTCGTCCGGCGACACATTCTGAGCCGGCACCCGGTATTCCTCGTTGGCCCAGGCACCCAGGTCGATCAGTTTACAGCGTTCGCAGCAAAACGGGCGAAAGGGATTCTTTTCGCTCCATTCCACGGATTTTTTGCAGTTGGGGCACTCTACGTTCATAACAACCTTCAGGATGGTGTGGACATCTTGCAGTATTGTTCCAGTACTGCCCGCAACATTTCAATATTGACAGGCTTGGCAACAAAGGAATCCATGCCGGCCACGCGGCATTTTTCCTCGTCCTCTTCCATGGCGCTGGCGGTCAGTGCCACCACCGGTACCCGGCTACGGCCTTGCTCGCTTTCCCACTGGCGCAGCCGGCGGGTGGCTTCAAAGCCGTCGACCCGCGGCATGACGCAGTCCATGAACACCAGGTCGAACGGGTGCCATTGCCACAAACTGGCCGCCGCCTCGCCGTCGTTGGCGGTCATCACATCGCAGCCCAGCTTCTCCAGCAGGCGCCGGGTCAGGGTGCGGTTGACCGGGTTGTCTTCAACCAGCAGCACCCGCATGCGGCCACAGGGCAACTCACGGCGGCGGCAGGTGTCGCTGACCGCCTGCAGGGAGAAGCGGGTCAGGAAGCGCCGATCACCGGCGGCTCGATCGGCGAACAGCTGATGCAGAATGGGGGTCAGGCAGGACTCCCGCAGTGATTTGCTCAGGAACGCATCGGCACCGGCCTGGCGGAAATGCTCGGCGTCACCCCGCTGGGGGTTGGATGACAACACCAGCAGGCGGGTGTCGCTCCACTGCGGGTTGCTGCGGATCTGGCGGCACAGCAGATCGCTGTCCATATCCGGCACAAAGCCGTCGAGGATAATGGCGTCGTAGGGAAGTTGATTATCGGAAGCCAGCCGCACCGATGTCAGGGCTTCGCCGGCGGCCTTCACCGCCTCAATCTGCAATTCGAAGCGGGACAGCATTTCCAGGGTAATCTTGCGGGACAGCTCGTAGGAGTCCACCACCAGAATGCGCTTGCCACGGATCATGCGGGTATCGGGGCGAACGCGGGTGGTGTTTTCCGGTGCTACCGGCAGCGACACTTCCACCCAGAAGGTGGAGCCTTCACCGGGACGGCTTTCCAGATCCAGGGAGCCGTCCATCAGTTTGACCAGCTGGCGGCAGATGGTCAGGCCCAGGCCCGCGCCGGGGAGCTGGCGCTGGAAGCTCTGGCCCAGTTGCACATAGGGCTCGTACACCAGCGGGGTGTCTTCCGGGTTGATGCCGACCCCGGTGTCTTCCACCGCGAGGCGCAGGCGTACCCGGTTGTCCTTGCGACCCAACACTTCGATGCTGATCAGCACATGGCCGGAATCGGTAAACTTGATGGCGTTGGAAGTCAGGTTCAGCAGGATCTGGCGCAGGCGCACGGGATCACCGCGCAGCGCCCAGGGCAGGTTTTCATCCACCCGCAATTCCAGTGCCAGCCCTTTTTCCCGCGCGCGGGTGCCCAGCATGTGGACCAGATCGTTCAGGGTTTCCCGCAGGTCGAAGGGCAGGTCGTCCAGCACCAGTTTGCCGGCCTCCATGCTGGAGATGTCCAGCAGGTCGTTGATGATGGCGGACAGGCTCTCAGACGCGCTCAGCAGAGTCTGCACATACTCCCGCTGTTCCTGGTCCAGCGGCGTGTCGCCCAGCAAGGTGGCGTAGCCCAGAACCGATTGCAGCGGAATCCGCAGTTCATGGCTGACATTCGCCAGAAACTGGTTCTTGGCGTGGTTGGCGCGCACCGCTTCATCGCGTTCGCCCTGGGATTGCAGGGTGGTCTGGCGCAGGGAGCGGGTGTCCTCCAGCAACTGCAGGCGCATCTTGTTCAGGGCCTGCTCCAGCTCGCTCAGCTCATCGGCGGCCCGGGGCGCCTTGCGGCGCAGTTTCAGTGGCTCGATGAGGGCGTCCAGATTCAGGCGGGCGGCGTAATCCGCCATGGTTTCCAGATGCCGGGACAGAGTCAGTCGCACAATCAGCAGCAGCCCCAGGGTGCCCAGCGTAACGATCAGGGACTGGAACAGCAGAGTAAACAGCGCCCGGTCCATCAGCTCGTCGTGGACCTGTTCAACAGAAGAGGTCACGGTCAGCGTGCCCAGATTGCGGGGGCCGGTGTACTGGGGGCGGTTGAGTATCATCGGGAACGACTGGGAAATCACCCGTCCCTCGGGATAGGTGCCGGTGCTGAACTCCTCGCCACTGGAGGTGACCACCCGGGCGTGCTGGATCACGGGCATGGCGCGCATGTCGTCCAGGCTGTTGGCCACCTCGCTGAAGTTCATCAGCCAGATGTTGCTGCTCATGGAGCCGGAAATCAGATCCGCGGCCCGCTGCTGGGTGTAACGCAGGTCCTCGGTGCGGCGTTCGTATTCGCCGATCATCTGCAGGCCGGTTGCCGCCAGAGACAGCACCACGCTGAACAGCAATACGTAGACCAGCAACCGAGCCGCCAGTGGCCGTACACCTATTCGTTTGAATAACCGGATCAAAGGCAAGACACGCATTCCCTGTGACTGATGAACATTTGTCCAAACAGTAGCCAGTTTAACAGACAGTTAGCACTTCGACACGTTCTCCGCCGTTGTCGTAAACAAACCGGAAACGCACGTTCAGATCATACAGGTGCGCCCCGTAAATGCGATCTTCGTCCCGGCCCCGGCGGAACGAGGGGCGGGGGTCGTAGCTGACCACATCCTCGATCAGCTCCCGTAATTGCGGATAGCGATCCGCTGGCAGACTCTGCAACTGGGTTGCGGCCTCCTCGAGAAACACCACCGCCATGCGCTCGTTGGGAGGCGTATGGGCCCAGCCCAGAGTGGCCTCGGGGACCGAGTCAGAGAACGGCAGGTAGGGTTTGATGTCCAGAATCGGGGTGCCGTCGATCAGATCGTGATCGCTGATCTGCAGCACCAACTGGCCATTCCTGCGGCACAGGCCCTCATTGCGCACCACCGACAACCCCAGGCTGTTGGGGCGAAACGGCGAGCGGCTGGCAAAGACCCCCATTTTGCGATTGCCGCCGAGCCGTGGCGGGCGCACCACCGGTCGCCAGTCCTCGCGTACCGCCTCGTGAAACTGGAAGGTCAGCCACAGATGGCTGGCGGTTTCCAGCCCGCGAAACGCCTCTTCACGATCAAAGGGCGCCTCAATCAGCAGGTCTGCGCGGGCGAACCGGGTCAGCCCCGGCTGCCTCGGCACGCCGAACTTGTCGCTGAAACAGGAGCGGGTGTAGGCGATGGGCGTCAGGGTCAGGGCATCTTGCGGGGTGTAGGTCATCGTCGGTCAATCTGGCCAGAGAAAAACAATTCGATTCGCAGAATCAGCGAGGCCCGATCCTTGAAGCTCTCCTCGCGGGGGAACTCCAGCGCCGGAATGATCTCGCCGAACAGCCAGTCACTGTGCAGCCGGTAACGATAGGTCAGATCGGCAAAGATCGAGGTTTGCCGCCAGGTGGGCTGACTCTCCCCCAGAATGCCGAAGCGGGGATTGAGGGTGGCGCGATTGTTCAGGCGTTTGTAGAAATTGAAGGTTTGCGCCATCTCGAACATGCGGTCGTCATGGACCCATTCCAGCTCACTGCCGGACAGGAAATCCCAGCCGTTGCCCAGATCGCGACCGACGCCCACCGAGCTTCGGGCGCCCCATCCATCCTGATGGAAATAATACAGCCGCTGCTGGGCTTTCAGGCCCCAGTCCTCATCCAGTTGCCAACGCTTGTCTGCCTTGGCGCGCCAGAAGGCGTCGGTGGGGAATCTCAGCCGCACACCCACGTCGTTACTCAGGTTGATGGCGTCGCCCACCTCCGACAGGTAGCGCAGGGCACCGGTGGCCTCGGTTTCCGAGCGTTCATCTTCGGTGAGCTGGCGGTCACGGCGCCGTTCCGAGAGGGGAATAAGCTCGTCGCTCTCACTCTCGATCACAAGCCGCAGCTTTTCTTCCACGGTGGGTACGTCCAGCCGGAACCGGGCTTCCGGATCGAACTGGGCCGGGTCGCCGTATTCGGATTCGGTCGCAAAGCCCAGCCTCAGATAACTCTGGTTGTTGGGCAGCCCGACGTCTTCCCCGGAAAAGGTGCGATCCGCCCACTCACCGAGAGCCTGGATGCGCTCGCTCTGGGTGCGCTCCTGGCGCAGTACCCAGTTACTGAAATTCATCCAGTAGGAATCCCTGGGCTCAAGCCAGTACTCGTCGGGGGAGAAGTCGTAGAAATCCGGGGGCAGCGATGTGGGGGAAAGCACATCGCCAACGGCGGGGTCTTGCACAACAAACACAGGCTCGGCGGCGTTAACGTTGGCCGCGGCCATAAAACAGCCCATTCCGAGGACAGCCCATGTTCGTGTGCTTAAAGGCTTACCCAAAGGCCACCTTAAACTGTGTGTGTAGCTCACTGACCTGACGTTCCACGTCGCTTATCAGCTTCGTATTATCAACCACTTCGTCCGCTTTGTGCAGGCGTTTCTCGCGCGGCATCTGGGCGGCGATGATGCGCTCCACCTGATCACGGGGATTGGCGTCGCGAGCCATGGTGCGTTCAATCTGAACCTCCACGGGCACGTCGACCACAATCACCCTGTCCACCAGATCATGCTGGTTGGTTTCCAGCAGCAGAGGCGACACCAGTAGCACGTAGGGCAGGGCGTAGGCCCGGTCGGCATCCCGGGAGTGCAGTTGGCGAATCAGCTCATCGCGGATCACCGGGTGTAGCAGCGCTTCCAACCACGCCCTCTCTTCCGTGTGCTCGAAGACTACCGTGCGCAGCCGCGCGCGGTCCAGATGGCCGTCTTGCAGGAGGATGTCTGGCCCGAAATGCCCGGCAATGCGGGCAAGCGCCGGGGTGCCCGGTTCAACCACTTCCCGGGCGACGATGTCTGCATCCACCCAGTGCACCCCGAGATCTCCGAACAGCCGCGCCACCGTGGACTTGCCAGAGCCAATGCCGCCGGTCAAACCGATTACGACCACCGTCAAACTCCCAGGAACCCGAACCACCACGCCTGAATATCGGCGCCAAACCACAAGGATAACAACCCGGCCGCTGCCAGATAGGGCCCGAAGGGAATCGGCACCTCACGTCCCCGATTACGGAACACAATCAGGCAAATACCCACCACGGCGCCTACCACCGAAGACAGCAGAATCACCGCCGGCAGCAACTGCCAGCCGAGCCACGCGCCCAGCGCCGCCAGCAACTTGAAATCGCCGTGGCCCATACCCTCTTTGCCGGTCACCAGCTTGAACAGCCAGTACACCGACCACAGTGACAGATAACCGGCAACCGCGCCCCAGAACGCACTGTGAAAGTCCGTCAGCACGCCGAAATAGTTCAGCATCAGCCCCAGCCACATCAGTGGCAGCGTGATGCTGTCTGGCAGTAGCTGGGTATCGAAATCGATCATCGTCAGCGCAACCAGAGACCACACCAGCAGCAACGCCCACAACGCCGCTTCCGTCGGCCCCAGAATGGCCAGGGTAATCACCGAGAACGTCGCGGTGATAGCCTCAATCATCGGATAGCGCGGTGAAATCCGGGTTTTGCAGGCGGAACACTGACCGCGCAACAACAGATAACTGATGACCGGAACGTTCTCCCAGGCGCGGATTCCGTGGCCGCAGGACGGGCAGGTGGAAGCCGGCTTGGAGAGCGTGATGGGTGTTTCCGGTTTGCGCTGGCCCTCCGGCAGTTCCAGAAACTCTTCGCACTGGCAGCGCCAATCCTGTTGCATCATTTTTGGTAAACGCAGGATCACCACGTTGAGGAAACTGCCGATGCAGAGGGAGACGAAGATGACAGTGAGGTAGAGCAGCCAGGGTGTGGATAGCAGAGCGTCAAGGAAGTGCATGAATTGTCCGGACAAGCGAGAAATGAGGGAAGGGTAGGTCGGGTTAGCTGAGTGTAACCCGACGCCATGGATAATACGTTAGCCGACGACCGAGCCCATCTGGAAGATCGGCAGGTACATCGCGATAATAAGACCGCCAACGAGCACACCAAGAACTGCCATGATCATGGGTTCCATGAGAGCGGTGAGGTTATCTACCATGTCGTCTACTACCCCCTCGTAGTGTTCCGCCACTTTCGCAAGCATTTCATCCAGATTCCCGGATTCCTCACCTATGGCCGTCAGTTGCACGGCCATAACCGGGAACACATCCACCTGACGCATGGAAGCCTGCAGCTGGGTACCACTAGACACATCATTCTTGATCTTCTGGATAGCATCTCGATATACCGCGTTCCCTGTGGCACCAGCAACTGAGTCCAGCGCATCAACCAGAGGTACACCCGCAGCAAAGGTTGTTGAGAGAACACGGCCGAACTTCGCAACTGCCGATTTGTCCAGAATCTCCCCGATCACCGGCAACTTGAGATTAAGTTTATCGACAGTATCGGAAAATTTCTGGGAACGCCTCTTGGCCTCCTTGAAAACGAAAAGCGTACCGACGATGCCGAGCAACACAACGAACCACCACTGTTGCATCCACTCCGAGAGCCCGACCACCATCTGGGTGAACACTGGAAGGTCTGCGCCAAAACCCTGGAACAGCGCTTCAAACTGTGGAACCACCTTTATGAGCAAAATCGCAGTAACTATGATGGCCACCACGACGACTGCTATGGGGTAGGTCATTGCCTTCTTAACTTTCTTTTTGAGAAGTTCAGTCTTTTCCAGATAGGTGGCAATACGCTCCAGCATTTGCTCGAGGGCGCCGGCCTTCTCACCGGAATCAATCAGGTTGCAATAAAGGTCATCAAAGTGCTTCGGGTGTTTTCGCAGAGCGCCGGCAAAGCTTGTGCCCGAGGAAATGTCATTGCGAACACTCATCACGAGTTCTTGAAGGCCTTTGTGTTCAAGGCCATCCGCGACGATATCGAAGCTTTGCACAAGGGGCACGCCAGCTTTCATCATCGTAGCCAGCTGGCGGGTGAGCATAGCGATGTCAAACGGCGAGATCTTTTTACTGCCGCCGAACATGGGCTTCGGCTTCTTTTTGACCTTGTCTGGGATGATGCCCTGTTTGCGGAGTTGCGCCTTCACCAGCGCAAGATTAGCGCCCGTAAGCTCGCCCTTGGATTTGTTGCCTCGCCGATCTTTGCCTTCCCAGACATACGATTCCAGTTTCTGTGCTTTCTCTGCCATGCTTAATCCTTCGTCACGCGGTTGGCTTCTTCAAGGCTTGTCACACCCTCAATTACTTTTCGTAGGGCGGATTGGCGAAGATTCCGGAAGCCGTCTGCCTGCGCTTGCTTTGCAATTTGAATGGAGCTGGCCTCTTCCATAATCATGTTTGCCAGCTCGTCGGTAATCTTGACCACCTCGTAGATACCGACGCGGCCCTTATATCCTCCATTGCATTTATCACAGCCCTTGGGGCGGTACAACGTGAAGCCTGTATCAATTTGTTCCTGTGTGAACCCCTCCTCCAAAAGGATGTCGGTGGGCACTTTTAAGGGCTCTTTACACGCTACACACAGGCGCCGCCCCAATCGCTGCGCAATGATCAGGCTGACTGAGGTCGCAATATTGAAGGCGGGCACGCCCATGTTCATCATGCGCGTCAGCGTCTCTGCCGCACTGTTTGTATGGAGTGTTGAAAGCACCATGTGGCCAGTTTGAGCCGCTTTTATCGCTATGTTCGCAGTTTCCAGGTCACGAATCTCACCCACCATGATGACGTCGGGATCCTGGCGGAGGAATGCCCGTAGTGCTTCCGCAAACCCGAGACCAACACGTGTATTCACGTTAACCTGGTTAATGCCTTCGAGGTTAATTTCCGCTGGGTCCTCAGCGGTGGAAATGTTGATCTCAGGGGTATTGAGAATGTTCAGGCCCGTATAAAGAGAAACCGTCTTGCCCGACCCCGTCGGACCCGTGACAAGAATCATGCCCTGGGGCTGTTTGAGGGAATCCAGATACAACTTTTTCTGGTCTTCCTCATAGCCAAGCGCGTCGATACCCAGTTTTGCCTGGCTCGGGTCCAGGATCCGCAAAACAATCTTTTCACCCCAGAGGGTTGGGAGTGTGTTTACGCGAAAATCGATGGCTTTCGTCTTTGAAAGCTTCATCTTTATCCGGCCATCTTGCGGAACCCGGCGCTCTGAAATGTCCAGCTGCGCCATGATTTTCACTCGGGCGGAAATCTTTGGTGCCAGTTTTATCGAAGGACGGGAGATCTCCTTCAACATCCCGTCTGTTCGATAGCGAACACGATAGATCTTCTCGTAGGGCTCGAAATGAACGTCGGATGCCCCGCCCCTTATAGCATCGAGCAACATCTTATTGACATATTTAACGATGGGCGCATCGTCTACCTCGGTGAGCGCTACCGCGCCATCATCGTCCTGGTCTCCGCTTTCTGTTTCTACGCCCTCAAGGTCGGCATCGTCCAAATTCCCCATGGATGTGTCATGGGATTCCAGATACTTGTCGATGGCTTCACGCAGTTTTGCATCGTCTACCAGCACCGCGTCGGTGCTGAGGCCGGTGTTAAACTTTATTTCGTCCAGTGCCTGAATATTGGTCGGGTCTGACACTGCAATAAAAAGACGGTTTCCCCTCTTGAATAGAGGCAGAGCGTTGTGCTTTCTAACAAGTTTTTCATCAACCACCTTTTCAGGCAGCATCTCTGGCAAAAAAGCGCCCAGATCCAGAACTGAGACCCCGAACTCCATGGCGGCCGAAAATGCCAAGCCTCGACTGCCAGCTAGGCTGTTCTGGACAAGGTAGGTGATTAGCGGTATCCGATTTTGCGAGGCCTGAAGAAAAGCGTCTTTGGCGGTCGCTTCGTCAAGAAGTCCATCTTCAACGAATCGACGAGCAAGACCGGTAAGCGTGACGTTGCTTTTATTAGTAGCCATAAAGAGTATAAAGAGTGCTGCCTAAGTTGCTGAAACTCTGCCAAGAGCGATTAGCAATGAGTTTAGATGCATGGGATTGGTTTGGAAAGTCACGAACTGTAAAGCTTGAATTCGTTCAAGGGAGTGATGAAAGATGTGATCACATTTCTCGTCCAGGGTGACCAAAATTGTCACACAGTGACGCCAATTGACATTGTTTTACGTTTTGTTCAGTGATGCTTAGTATAGCGAAACTCCCTCAGAGCCCTGTTTGATCGTGCTTCATTCCGAAAATAAAATCTTGGCATGAAGACTGCTTTGATAAATCACAGACTCACGCTTGCTTCCGCATTCTGTTGCAACGGTCTGAGGATCCGGCAAGAGTTCGAACAAACCGCCTAACACAGAGGTCGAATAATGAAAAACATTCAAGTAAACAAAGCGCAAAAAGGTTTCACGTTGATCGAACTGATGATTGTTGTTGCGATCATTGGTATTCTGGCAGCTGTTGCGATTCCTGCATATCAGGATTACATCGCTCGCTCACAGGCCTCTGAAGGTGCAACCCTGCTGGGCGGCTTGAAGACGCCCGTTGCCGAGTACTACCTGGCGAACGGCGCTGTTCCCACCCTTAACCAGTTGGGTACCGTTACAACTTCGGGTAAGTATGTCGCATCAATTACTGCCAACACTGGTGCCGCCACTTATCAGGCCACCTTCAAGCCTGCCGGTAGCGTAGCAGCCAAGCTGGCAGCGACCACAATGACTCTGTCCTTCAACACGACCAACACTACCTGGGCTTGGACCTGCACCGTTCCGGCTGAAATTGCTCCTAAAACTTGCCCGTAACACTGGTAAGCCAGAGCTAGGAAAGGCCGCCTTCAGGCGGCCTTTTTATTGGGTGAAACATTGAAAGCACTTAGACCTGAGCATCGTCGACAGTCATTTTTTGCAGCGACACTTGTTGTGGCAGCATTGATTATTATGTTTCCGGGAGTCTACGGCGGATTCTACCTCGATGATTTCGTGAATCTAGGTGGCCTGGCTTCAGCAGGGAACGGCTGGGTGGAGTCGTTAAGCTATCTTCTGAATGCACCGGTTGGTGGCAGTGGTCGCCCAATTTCCTACCTATCGTTTATTCTGCAATCCAGCAGCTGGCCGGGTAGTCCATTTGATTTCAAGCTCGCCAATCTATTGATTCACATCATCAACGGGTTTCTCGTTTCATGGTTTGCGTGGCTAATCGGAAACGAGTTAACTGAACGGAAAGAAAAATCGCTGGTTTTTGTGTTGTCCGCACTCTCGGGTTTTGTCTGGACCACTCTGCCGATCAGCGCAAGCTCCGTATTCTATGTCGTCCAGAGAATGACACTGCTCTCAACATTTTTTGTGTTGGTGTCTCTCGTAGGTTTTTGCGCCTTGAGGCAAAGGCGTCATACCTGGAACACGAGAGACTATCTGGTAGCGACATTCATCGTTGGGGTTGGTTATTTCGGCATTTTCGCCAAAGAGGGTGCTATCACAGTGGGACTGATGATCCTGGCGACAGAGTATGCGGTGTTTTCGAAGTCGCGCCCAAGCCTGAGTCCTCGATGGAAATTTCTGGTCCTGCTCGCCCCAATCGCGCTGGTTTTAATTTACCTCAGCCTGACCGGAAAAGTTTTCAATGGTTACGGAAGTCGGGATTTCACTCTGGTGGAGCGCCTGCTCGCTCAGCCGGTTATCGTTTTAGATTATGTCGGAAAAATCCTGCTTCCCTCTAATGGCAGAATTAATTTATACAATGACGGCTTCCCGTTGAAAGAAGTGTTGGATCATCACTTCCTCGTTGGTGTAGCGATAATTATATTGGTCGCTGCGCTTCTGGTCGCTTTTCTGTCCAAATCGAGGCTGTTGTCTTTTTCCGTTCTCTTCTTTTTAGCAGGCCATGTGCTCGAATCTACAATTATTCCCTTAGAGTTGTATTTTGAGCATAGAAATTACGCGCCAAGTATAGGTTTGATTATAGGGCTGGTTTTTTCGATAGGTTTAGTTGTTGCCAGAATTCGAGAAGCAGATCGGGTTTTTGGACTACTTGCTATCGTGGTGTTTGGGTTGTGGATCGGATGGTCTGCTCTTGTCTCTTCGACTGAGGCAAAAACGTGGGGTAATCCGCGAGATTTCGCAATTGCAGCCTTGACCGAGAGACCGAACTCATTGCGAGCAAGGCAGGAAATGGCCGCCTATTTTTCTGCTGCTGGTGATTACATGGGGGCAGCCAATTTGCTGTACAGCATCGACAATGACTTTGGGGTCTTTGCGGGAACCTATGCTCAGCTTTTAATGATGCAGTGCTATGATGCGAGAGTACCACTGCCGCAATCTGACGTCTTTATTAGGATATTCAAAGAAGCGAAATATGATCGCGGCGCAGAAGTGGCGCTGCATGATATATGGGAAATGAAGCGTGCCCCTGAAGACGGTTGTCCGAAAGTGAGTTACAGGCAGCTGAAGAGCGTTATCGACGCTCTGCTTGCTAATCCCGAGTTCTCGAGAAGATCTAACTTTCATGTCTTGAAGTCGCTGGTTTTAGGCGATCAAGGAGAGTGGAAGTCTGCAGCCAATGCTTTGCTCGAGATCGGGCCCGATCGAATGAGCGTGAGTGAGCAAATTTTGAGTGCTCGCTTTTTTATATACGCCGGGGATTCAGAAACTGCTGAGAGACTGCTATATAAGGCGAGAGAGAGTCTGGTGGACCCGATCAGTAGATTAACATACGGACCCCAGATCAACAGTCTTAGAGACCAGATAGCAGAAGGTTCGGGATCGAGCAAAAGGATTGAGAATGATTAGCGCTAGTGTGTCAGTTGTTTTGCCAGCAAAGAACGAG
>JAEPMM010000174.1 GCA_017643965.1 Marinobacter sp. | reverse complement strand
GTTCAGCGGCCAGCTCCTTCAGGCGCTCCTCACGACGCGCGACCAGCAGCAGCGAGTAGCCGTTGGCGGCGAGGTGGCGGGCAAAGGCGGCACCGATGCCGGCGGAAGCGCCGGTGACCAGCGCGGTATGATTGGTAGTCGTCATAGAGTCCTCAATTCGTAAAAAGCGCGGGAAGGTCGCGCGGTCCCATTTCAAAGTTGTCACGCTCGCGACCGATGTCACTACGGTACTGCGCGACCGGGCCCTCCAACACGAAGGGACAGGGGGTATGGCGCTGGGCTTTTGTGAAGCCATAAGTGCCCATACCGAGATAAAGCCCCGGCGCAACACGCCGCACCTCATCCACCATGTGAAGGGTGCCGCACAGCGAGTGGAAGTAGCGATAGACGAGCTGGTACGCCGGCCGCCCATCGAAACGTGAAGGGGCGACCAGGGTCAGCATCGGATACCGCTGCACGACGCGACGACCTTGCTGAAAGGTGTTGTAGCCGCGCCCGGTTTCGCTATCGACCGGGCGAAAGGCCTTGCACAGCCAGGATTGCAGCGGGTTGGCCAACGCGGCCCGGCCGACCACGGTCGCAAGCCAGAACTTCTGGGCCAGCAGGCTCGCCGAATATTCCCCATGCATTTCCGCAATATCAGGCGCGTCCAGTGTGGCAAACAGTTGAAGCAGCTCGCCTGTCGAAAGCTGACGCAAGGCTTCTGCCGATGTGACCGCGCTCATAAGGCCTCCCACTAATGTGTTGAATACCATTCAATACAATAGTAAAACGAATGTTGAACGGTATTCAACAAAAGTTTTCATCCAACCGATGAGTTCTAGCCGGCCCCGTTACTGGCAGGCCAACGGGTGGGGGCAACCCCCCCCCTCGTCACTCCGCGATAATAAGCAACGACAGCGGCAACTGCGTATCCGGGTGGACCGGTTCCACCAGTTCGGTCACCGCGTACCCACACTCACGCAACAACGTCAGCCACGAAGCCAGGGTGCGGAAGTACCAGGGCATGGGTTGCCATTCGCCCGGAAAGCTCCGGAAATCCTCCTCACGCCAGCCGTCACAATAGCGGCCGCCTGCGGACCAGGGGTGTAGGGTCTGAATAACCAGTTTTCCCCGTGGCGCGAGAAGCTGCCGAGCCGTTTGCAACAAGGCCGCCACCTCTTCGTGGAGTATCGCGAAATTGGCCGATATTACATCGAAGCCGCCGCCTATATCGCCAGCCTTGTCCGCCAGCTCCTCGTAGGTACAGACGTGAAAGGTGCCGCCGCCGGAGGACCGGGCTGCTGCAATCAGGTTGGGCGAGCCATCGACGCCGACGCTTTCAATCCCCTGCTCCGCCAGCGCCCGCACCAGCCAGCCTTCCCCGCAGCCCAGATCGAGCACTCGCCCGGGATGTTGTGCGAGCACCGCCTCGACGATGGCCCGATCCGTGACCCGCCGGCGGCTTTCGATACCGCCGCCACGCACCGCGGCGGTCCAGGCATCGGCATTCGAGACCCAGCTTTGCGCCAGATCGGCGGGGTGATCAGAATTCTGGCTCATTCAAGCGCCTCCGGGGGCCATCCTGTGGGCCTCCCAACTCGCAATGCCTCATGCCTGTCGCCGCTTTTTGCGGCGCCGTGACAAATGATCGAATCTTCTTGTAACTGATAGACTGCCACCAATCAATCCCAGACACAGAGGCTATCCATGACGCCAGACCGCCTGCACACCCTGGTCGTAACCGGCAGCGACTTTACTCCCTGGCTCCCCGCCGTAGCCGAGCTGCGCATTCGGGTGTTTCGCGATTTCCCTTACCTCTACGACGGCTCGCTGGCGTACGAGCGCCGCTATCTGCAGACCTACGTG
The DNA here is from genome assembly GCA_017643965.1 of Marinobacter sp. Lineage (GTDB taxonomy): Bacteria > Pseudomonadota > Gammaproteobacteria > Pseudomonadales > Oleiphilaceae > Marinobacter. The sequence goes on along the minus strand of JAEPMM010000174.1, from coordinate 5,138 downwards.
GACTCCGACACCTCGGTGTGCGTGTTGGCGTTGGATGGCGACCGGGTGATCGGCGCCTCCACCGGCCTGGCCATGACCGACGAAACCGAGGAATTTCGCCAGCCGCTGGTGGCAGCCGGGCTGGATACCGAGTCGGTGTTTTACTGCGCCGAGTCCGTGCTGCTGCCGGACTACCGCGGCCATGGCCTGTATCGCACCTTCTTCGAGGCGCGGGAAGCTCGTGCCCGCCAGCTGGGCAAAACCCTCAGCGTGTTCTGCGCGGTCCAGCGGCCTGACAACCACCCACGGAAGCCGGAGCACTACCGGCCCCTCGATCCGGTCTGGCAGCGCTTCGGTTACCAGCCCATGCCGGAGATTCACGCTGCCTTTCCCTGGAAAGACATCGACCAGTCAGTGGAGACGGAGAAATCGCTGATGTTTTATCGGAAAGAGCTAAGGCGTTAAATCGTCTGCGAACCCAGCTCCTCAGACAACAGCCTGATAAATTCCCTCACCTTGACCGGCAAATAGGAGCGCGCCGGATAAACCGCGTGCACCGGAAAGCTCCGCAAAGGTCTGTCGGGCAGCAAACGCATCAGGCTGCCGCTCTCGATATCGTCCGCGAACACCCACAACGGGCCAAGGTGGATGCCTTTGCCCTCGAGCACCAGCCTGCGTACCGCGGAGACGCTGTTGACGGTCATGTTGCTGCGGATCTTCAAATGCGAGAAGCGACTGCCATCGGCAAATTCGATGTCACTTCGTGCCTGGCCGGACGAGTACAGAATGAAATTGTGCGCCTCCAGCTGGTCGAGGGATGTCGGTGTGCCCTGTTGATCCAGATACCCGGGGCTCGCCACCAGCACTCGCTGATTGTGGCCCAGATGTTTCGCGATCAGACTGGAATCCGGCAACTCGCCGATGCGCACCGCGACATCCAGATCGTTCTCCACCAGGCTCTCAAATGGGCTACCCAGTAATAATTCCACCGACAGATCCGGGGCCAGCGCCTGAAGTTGGCTGACAACAGGCACCACGAACCGGGTGCCGAAATCCACCGGCGCAGTGATTCGCAACTTACCGTTGAGCAGCGAAACGCCGCTCCGAATTTCCTCTTCCAGCGCCAGTTGATCATCCAGGATCACCCGCAGCCGCTCGTAATAACGCTGCCCGAGCTCCGTCGGCGTGGTCCGTTGCGTGGACCGACGCAGCAACCGGACCTGGAGGCGCTCTTCCAGTGCGGCGATCTGGCGGCTGACCGAGGAAGGCTCCAGCTTCAGGTATTCCGCGGCTTTTTTAAAACTGCCGGATTCCACCACCCGAACAAAGAGTTGCTCGACATGCCCCATACTTATTGCGCTCTGTGCATTTAGTAAATGCAGATTAGCACCCTTCCTGCGCCTGCCTCAATTGCATAGTCTGAATCCACGGTGATCGGTACGGAAACATCGTACCGGGACCCCCTTCACTAACCGCAGGAGAAAAATCATGGCAAAGATCGATCTGAATGGGAAAGTGGCTCTTGTTGCTGGCGGCGCCAAGAACCTCGGCGGGCTGATCAGCCGGGATTTTGCCGCAAGCGGAATGGATGTCGTGGTGCACTACAACAGCGATGCCACCGAGAAAGACGCCGACGCAACGGTAGACGCCATCAAAGGCATGGGCCGTAACGCCATTGCGATCCAGGGCGACCTGACCAAAGCCGACAACGTAACCGCGCTGTTTCAGCAGGCGAAAGACCACTTCGGGGGCATTGATGTCGCGGTCAACACCGTGGGCAAAGTGCTGCGCAAACCCATCATCGAAACCACCGAAGCCGAGTTCGATGAGATGATGGCCATTAACGCCAAGTCCGCCTATTTCTTTATCAAAGAGGCGGGCCTGTACCTGAACGACAACGGCAAGCTCATCACCATCGTGACCGCTTTGCTGGCGGCATTCACCGATGGCTACTCAACCTACGCCGGCGGCAAGGCACCCGTGGAACACTTCACCCGCGCCGCGGCCAAAGAGCTCTCCGGTCGGGGGATTTCGGTCAACAACATTGGACCCGGCCCGATGGACACACCGTTTTTCTACGCCCAGGAAACTCCGGAACGCGTGGAATACCACAAGTCCCAGGGCATGGGTAACCGGCTCACAATGATTGAGGACATCGTGCCCATTGTGAAATTCCTGGCAACCGAGGGCAGCTGGATAACCGGCCAGACACTGTTTGCCAACGGCGGCTACACTACCCGATAACACAGCGGGCCTGTGTCGCCTCCGGCAGAGCTTGCCGGAGGCGACACGCCTTGCCGAACGATTCAGACCCAGAGTGACGGGAGACAAGCATGAGAACCGTATTCGTGATCGTTGGCGGCATCGTTCTTTGGGCCGTCATTACCGGGCTGGCCAGGCTGTTTAACGACCAGGCCAGCCGTAGCTGGACACCGGTCGGCATTTTCGCAGCCGTGTGGCTCGCGATCACCAGCTGGAACATCTGGGTAGGGGTCACGCAAGCCGGTTACACGTTTATGCAGGAGTTACCCATCTTCCTGGTGACCTATCTGCTGCCCCTCACTGTTGCGGTTGTTGTGAAGCGAAGATTCAGTTGATGGGCGTCCCGGGGATGTTTTTCAGGAGCTCGGCGTTGGTGGGGTACTTCTCAAGCAGCTCAACCAGCTTTTTTGTGCCCTCCAGCGGTTTGAGACCGCTAAGCGCCCGGCGCAATGCTCTTATCTTGTCCAGATCTTTCGGATCCAACAGCAGCTCTTCACGGCGTGTACTGCTTTTCGAAATGTCCAGCGCGGGGAAGATTCGTTGATTCGCAACGTCTCTTGATAAAACCAGCTCCATGTTCCCCGTGCCCTTGAATTCCTCGAATATCACCTGGTCCATACGGCTGCCGGTATCCACCAGAACGGTTGCCAGAATGGTCAGCGAGCCGCCATTCTCCAGGTTTCGTGCAGAGCCAAACAACCGCCGCGGGATCTCCATCGCGCGCGCATCAACCCCGCCAGACATGGTACGACCGCTGCTCTTGCGCTCTGCATTGTGCACACGCGCAAGCCTCGTAAGAGAATCAATCACAATCATCACGTTGTGACCTTCGCCCGCTTGTTGGCGCGCGCTATCAAGAAGCTCATCGGCAACGCGCGCGTGATGAGCATAGCTTTCATCCGACGAAGACGCGTGTACCTCAGCCGGAACGCTACGCTTGAAATCAGTCACCTCCTCGGGTCGCTCATCGATCAACAACGCGTAAAGTTTAATGTCGGGATACGCCTTTCCCACCGCCTGGCAAATATCTTTTAACATCGTCGACTTTCCAGACCCCGGCGGTGCAACGATCAACCCTCGCTGCCCCATTCCAATCGGCGTGATCAGATCCATCGCGCGCACCGTGAGTTTTTCTGAACCTGACTCCAGGCGAATCGCCGGCGCTGGATTGATAGCCACACCGTTTAGAAATCGTTTTTGTGGATCAGCCTCAACCTCAACCATCGCTTCGGCTTCCCTAGCCACTGGTTTGGCGTCTTTAATTGGTTTCCGGGTTAAGCCTAATGTCTTTCTCGTCATAGCGGTTTGTCACTCTTCATCGCCCGATGGAAACCGATCATAAGGCTTTAGTGTACTGAGGTGAGGAACCCATGTTTGGCGCTCGGCAGTTTGAATCTGGACCGTGGGAGGTAGCAGGTTCGGGTTATCGAGAGTGGCTGTCTGAACGTCAATAAGACCCGGCAAATTTTCGGCATTTCGGTAGAACAGCCCGGTGCCACACTCTGGACAGAACGAACGCATAGCAGCACCAGATGAATTGATTGTCTTCGGCAAACCAGCTGTGACCTTGACCGATGATTCCGGAAACATGGCCCATGCAACCAGTGGTGCGCCAGCACTGCGTTGGCAATCCCTGCAATGACAGACTGCCACCAAATTTGGGCTGCCTGTGATGTCGTATTTAATCGATCCACACAAGCATTGACCAGTTTGGCTCATTGTCATTCCCTCGCAAAATGAATAGTGATGTTCTTCTTGTTCATTGGCGCATAACGCTAGCCATAAGCGGCGCCCTGACAAGGGCGTCCGGTGGAGGCCGAAGGCCGGAATGAATTTGATTGCCCTGTTATATGATCACAAGCGCCAGACGATTTCATTGCGCAAGCGCTCCACCTGCTTCTTTTCGGGTCCGGCTACCGCAGCATACACGAAGGTATCTTGACCGTTTGGTACACACTTTATGGCAGCGCGGTTGGCCAAGAGATTGCCATAAACGTAGCTTCCATTTTTGACCACACCAACGAATGACAAGGACTCAAGTATTTTTACCCCGTTGTTCGCGCATGATTCCGGTGTTTGCTTAACGATTTTCTGCCCTGACCATAGGTGGGGCGGATCTAAGAATACGGTCTCAGAAGTTTCAGAGGCTGGCCTTGGCGGAGTTGAGGAACACCCGGCTAAGGCAACCAGACATAGAATTGGGAGATACTCCATACTCACTCCTTTGAGCATATAACGCCATTGTTCAGCGGCGACCTTTATGTAGCGAAGCGGAGAAAAGGGCGTCCGGTGGAGGGCCGTCAGGCCCGGAACGAACTGCAACTACTGGTTAGGCAATTTTTTGCGCCGCAGCATGCGATCCACGATGTAACCGAATATGCCGCCGACTGCAATCGGCAAAAGCGCATAGACTGGGATAATGACCAGTGCGATAGCCGCGTTTGGGTTGGCACTCAAGTCTAATGTGCCATGCGACCATGCCAAGAAGCCAAAACCAAGTATGCATGGCGCCAACAACGAAACAGGCCGCTTATACTTGAAGCTTAAAGCGAGGATGCAACCCCAGGCTATCGCATTTAAAGCACCAAAAAACAGCCAGCCACCAAAACCGATATCCGTATACTGCCCCAACCACTCGGAACCTCGAGGCACTCGCGCCAAATAAGGTAGGACTATACCTACCACCACGATAATTAAACGAGCTTTGCGCATGGTCATATGTAGTGCCTAACATTTGTATATGAGTCCCAATACTCACTTTTCCCATGACTCATATCTCAATTCAACAATCCCTCAAAACTAGGCAGAAACCCCCGTAAGGTCAATAAGTTCCGGCCAGTTTCCTGACTTCGGCCCTAAACAAAAATGATCACCACGACCACTATCCACTTTTTCGC
>JAEPMM010000044.1 GCA_017643965.1 Marinobacter sp. | reverse complement strand
TGATCAGTGCCGAGCAGATGATGGACGCCTACAGCTCCGTCGGCATGCCGGTAGGCTATAACCACTGGTCGTTTGGCAAGCAGTTTCTCAGCACCTCCAAAGGCTATCAGCGCGGCCAGATGGGCCTGGCCTACGAGATTGTGATCAACTCCAATCCCTGTATCGCCTACCTGATGGAGGAGAACACCCTGCCCATGCAGGCGCTGGTGATTGCCCACGCCTCCTATGGCCACAACTCCTTTTTCAAGAACAACTACCTGTTCCGCACCTGGACCGACGCCAGCGCCATCATCGACTACCTGGTGTTTGCCCGTCATTACGTGGCGGAGTGCGAGGAGCGCCACGGGGTGGATGCGGTGGAGCAGATTCTCGACTCCTGCCACGCCCTGATGAACTATGGCGTGGACCGCTACAAGCGCCCGGCGCCGATCTCGGCATCGGAAGAGTTACGACGGCAGAAGGAACGGGAAGAGTACCAGCAACGCCGGCTGAACGATCTGTGGCGAACCATCCCGAAAATGGGCGAGGACGACGATCCGATCCGCCGCAAGAAGCGCTTTCCGGAGGAGCCTCAGGAAAATCTGTTGTATTTCATCGAGAAGAACGCGCCGCTGCTGGAGACCTGGCAACGGGAAATCATCCGCATCGTGCGTAAGCTGGGCCAGTACTTTTATCCCCAGCGCCAGACTCAGGTGATGAACGAGGGCTGGGCCACCTTCTGGCACTACACCCTGATTCACCGCATGTACGAGAAGGGTCTGGTCAACGACGGATTTATGCTGGAGTTCCTGCAGAGCCACACCGCCGTGGTGTACCAGCCGCCGTTCGACAGCCCCTGGTATTCCGGCATCAACCCCTACACTCTGGGTTTCTCCATTTTCACCGACTTGCGGCGGATCTGCGAGAACCCCACCGAGGAAGACCGCCACTGGTTCCCGGATATCGCCGGCACCGACTGGGTGGAATCCCTGCATTTCGCCATGAAGAACTTCAAGGATGAGTCCTTTATCCAGCAGTTCCTGTCTCCCAAGGTTATGCGGGACCTGAAACTGTTCTCAATCCAGAACGACGATCAGGAAGACGTCTATCGCATCACCGCGATCCATGACGATCCCGGCTATCGGGTGCTGCGGGAGAAGCTGGCGCGCCAGTATAACCTCAGCTACCGGGAACCCAACATCCAGGTATGGAACGTGGACGTGCGGGGCGATCGCTCACTGACCCTGCGGCACATTCCGGTGGACCGGGTACCGCTGGGCCAGGAAACCGAGGAAGTGCTACGCCACGCCCACCGGCTGTGGGGATTCGACGTGCACCTGGAGAGCGTTGACGAGGGTACGGTGGTGGAAGAGTATCATTGCCCGCCGCAGGAGCTTGAGGAGGAGTGATCCTCAGAAGGACCACTCCACACCGGCATAGAAGATACGCCCCGGGCCCGGCTCGAAATAGCCTCGCTCCTCCACCGGGCGGTCGGCGTTGGCATTGATTCGAACATTGGCGAAGTAATCCTCATCCAGCAGGTTGCGAATGCCGGCGTATAGGTTCAGGTTCTGCTCTGCCAGCCGCACACTGTCGCCGGCCCGCAGGCCCACCAGCCAGTATTCGCTGACCCGGGTCTGGTTGCTGTTCTCCGCGTACAGATCGCCCACATACTGCCACTCCAGCGCCGCAAAACGGCGGCCCTGCCCGCGCCATTCCAGTTCAGTGACCCAGAGTTCCCTCGGCAATCCGGGCAGGCGATTGCCGCTGGCGTCGTTGCCCTGCTCATCCGTGAAATCGTCCAGCTCGTAATCCGCCAGGGTCAGTGCCGAGCTCACCCGCCAGGTGTAGGAAATGTCCCAGGCCAGCCCGAGCTCAACACCGTCGCGGCGGGTGCGCCCGGCATTTTCAAAGAAGGTGCGCCCGCCCTGCTCGAACGGCAGTATCTCGTCATCCACACGGATGGAGAACAGCGCCAGGTCGTAACTCACGCCACCCCCCACCACGCCCCGCAGCCCCAGCTCGCGGTTGAGGGCCTGCTGGGGGTCGATATCGGGGTTGAAGCCGCCGCTGCCATCAGGATTGGCAAACTCGGTGAAGGTGGGCGATTCGAATGCGGTGCCGACGGTGCCGTAGAACTGGTGACGGGGCGCCAGCCGGTAACTGAGCCCGGCCACGCCACTGGCCTCGCGAAACGTGCGGCTGCCGGAATCGTCACCATCCACCAGGCGGTGATCATCAATGGACAGCCGCAGGCGGTCAAACCGGGCGCCGAGCGACAGGCTCAGCTTGTTCGTCAGGGCGAGATCGCCCTGGGCAAACAGGGCGGCGTTGGTGGCGTTCTGGGTTTCGTCCTGGGTCTGGCCGGTGACCTGACCCTCGAACGATACCCGGTAGCGGCGGCGTTCGTCGCGCTGCCGGTGGACATCCGCCCCGACAACCCAGACCAGAGGCAAACCCGCCAGAGTGGACTCCTGCTGGTAACTGGAACTGATGCCGTAGAACTGGCGATCGAAGGCCACCCGGCTGGCACCGGGGAACGGTAACTGCTGGGCAAAGTCACGGCGGCTGAAAAAGGTGTTCACGGTAAGCTGCCCCGGCACGGCGACCGCTTCCTCATACTGCAGGCCCAGCGTCTGCTGATCCACGCGCTGACCGGCATCGAGCTGGCTGGCCAGAAAGGTCGCCTGCTGCGGATCCGCTTCGGCCTGCGCCCGGGTCAGCCCGCCGGGATCCTCGGATTCGGGGTTGTGCAGGGCGCTCAGGGTTGCCGTCAGTCGCCGCCCGGGCACCAGCTCATGGCTGAGACGACCATTGAACAGGCCTTTTTCGGCGGCGCTCTGTTCCCGGTGACCATTCACATTGAGCCAGGACAGGGTGGCGATGGCGGTGGTGTCTCCGGAGCGGCCATTGGCCTGCACCGCCGCCTTGCGGTAATCGTCGCTGCCGCCGTCGAGGCGCAGGCGAGCGCCCGGGGGCTGTTCGTCTCCGCGCGCGGTGGTGACATCCACCACGCCCCCGGCGGCATTGCCGTACTGCACGGACGACGGCCCGCGAATCACCTCGATGCGCTGGGCCGACTCCAGATCCACCGCATCGATCTGGGACTGCCCATCCGGCAAGGTATAGGGAATGCCGTCCACCTGCAGCCGGATACCGCGGATGCCGAAGGGCGCACGGGCGCCGAAACCGCGGGTGGACAACCTCAGATTCTGAGCAAAGTTATACCGGTTCTGGAAAAACAGCCCCGGCACGGTATTGAGGGATTCATCCAGTTGCAGGCGCTGCTGCCCCCGGCGGATATCGGGGGCGTTCACCACGCTGACTGCGGCGGGGGTATCGTACAGACCACGCACCAGGCGTGGCGACGTGACCTCCAGTACCATGTCGCCGGCCTGCTCATCCTCTTGCTCGGTCTGCGCCGCCAGCTCGCCCAGCGGCAGCAGACCCGACACGCCGGCCGCCAATATCACTGCACGCCGCGAGTAACCGTGACTCCGTGCTTTCACTCTAGCCCCCTGCCATCAATAGCATCATGTCCACCAGCCAGGGCACCACCAGCGCCGTGGCGAATGCCGACAACGCCATTGCCAGTCCTGAGAAGGCCCCCATGCGAGGGCTCACCTGGAAGGCCCGCGCAGTGCCGATGCCGTGTGCTGCAACGCCCATGGCGATGCCCTTGGCGGTGTCGTCTTTCACGCCGATCCACTCGAACAGCTTGGTGCCCAGCACCGCTCCGGTAATGCCGGTTACCACCACCAACACCGCGGTCAATGACGGCAGGCCACCAATCTTCTCGGAGATGCCCATGGCAACGGGCGCGGTCGCGGACTTGGGCGCCAGTGACATCTGGATCTCCAGCGAACCGCCCAGCAACCGGGCCAGCCCGATGGAGCTGCCCGCGGCAATCACCACGCCACACACCAGCGCAAGGGTGATGGGCAGCCACAACTGCCGCAACCGCGCAAACTGCTGATACAGGGGCACCGCTAACGCCACGGTGGCCGGCCCCAGCAGGAAGTGAACAAATTGCCCGCCCTCGAAATAGTCGCTATACGACGTACCGGTAACCAGCAGCGCTGCAATCAGCATCGCCACTGACGTCACCACCGGGTTGGCCAGCGGGTTGGAATTGCTCCGCAGGTACACCCGATACGCCAGCCCGTAAGCCACCAGCGTCATGGTCAGTCCCAGCAGCGGTGAGGCCGACAGGTAGACCCAGATGTCCGTCAGGCCGGGTTCATTCATCACCCTGCCCTCCGCTCTCCAACGGCCTGGCGAACCAGCGGCTGGTCACCTGCATGATCAGGGCGGTGGCTACCATGGTAATAACGGTGCTCAGCAACAGCGCCAGCGTAATTGGCAGCCATTCGTCGGCAATGCGACCGAAGTGCACCATCATTCCGACACCAGCGGGTACGAACAACAACGACAGATGGCTCAGCAACGCCGACGCCGCCTGATCGACAGAGGCAGGGGCCCGACCACGGACCAACAGCGTCAGAAACAGCAGTACCATGCCCAGAACCGGGCCCGGAATGGGCAGGCCGGCGAGGCGCACCGCCACCTCACCCACCAGTTGATACACCAGCAACAGCGTAATGCCATTGAGAAAGTTCATACCCGTGCTCCGACCCGTTTACATCAACATAAGCCTGAGCATAGCCACTATCCCGGTGGCTGGATACCCAACAACAGTTGGAAGGCCGCGTCCCACCAGGCCGGCAGATACGTGACCATGATCAGCGTGCTGCCCATGACCAGAACCGGAAGAATGAAGCGGAAATTGCGTTGCCAGAAAGTGCCGTGCAGGCTTTCCGGCGAGGTGGGCACACCCACCACCTGACGTGTCAGCAGATGGTTCAGCGCCACCGGCGGAGTCAGATACCCCATCTCGAACGCCAGCACGGTCATCACCCAGAAGTGCAGCGGATCAATGCCGTTGTTCAGCGCAATGGGCGCCAGCGTGGCGTTCACCAGCAACACCGCGCCATAGGGGTCCATGATCATGCCGATGAATACCAGCAAGCCCATCAGCAGCGTGAGCGTCAGCCAGACCGACCCCAATTGGTCCGGGAACAACTCCAGCAGGCCTGAGCGTTCAATCAGACCACCGACGCTGACGGACAGCGCCATCAGCATCAGCAGGGCACCGATCAGGGCACTGGATTCGCGGGTCGCACGCAACACAGACGAAGAAAATCCGGTGGGCAGCGGGCCACGGACGTTCTGTGGCGGCTCCTCAGTGTCGGGATCCGGTGACTTGAGCACCAGGCGTTCGAACGCCAGCACCAGCAGCAGAATCAACGGCAGGATGGCGGGCGCAGAGAACTCGTCCAGCCCACGATCCAGCAGTAGGTTCCACAGCAGGATCACCCCGGCAAAAATGGCCACGTAAGGTACCAGCGGCAGCAACGCGCGCAGCATGCCAGGCACTGCCTCCCGCAGCGGGGCGATTTGCCCTTTCGACGGCCCGCCGATCAGAAACACGTATATCGCGTACACCGAGGCGGTCAGCAGCAGCACCCGGGCGCCAGCACTGAACATCTCATCGGTGGTCACGCTGTTGTTGAGTGTGGCAACGATAACCACCAGCAGGCAGGGGCGCAGCATGGTGCCCATGGAACCGGAAATGGCGGTGGTCGCCAGCGCCAGTTGCTCCGAGGTGCCGGCGCGCCGCAGCTCTCGATACAGGGTGAGGCCCGCCGCCAGAATGAAAATACCGGAGGCACCGCTATAGGCGGTGGGCAAGGCGGTGAGCAGTAACACCACCACCCCGAGCCATTTCGGCGGCAGCTTCCAGGGCCGCAGCACATCAAACACCTTGCGGGGAAGGTGAGTGCGGGCCAGCAACATACCCACCCACACATACAGGCCCAGGTTGAGGAACAGCGCCGACAACTCCGCCATCATGGTGAGGTAGACGGCAATGCCGTGGTAGAAACCGTGAAATGCAAACTGGATGGAAGCGGAGATGCACATGAAACTGTACAGCGGCACACTGAGCATGGCCCGGGGCCAGCTGCCACCTTGCGGCAGGTCGTGCCGCCGCTGACGCAGTTGCCACAGCGAAATCAGGGTGAGCGTACCGAAACCGGCCACCCAGATGTCGTGCATGAACAGATGCGCCAGGGGCATCCCGGCATCCTCCTGGGCCAGTTCCTGTTGACGGTAAAGCCAGGTCGAGGCGGTCAGTAAGCCGTTGGCCACCAGCTGCGACACTGTGGCGACCCGGTCATCCAGACGGCTTTCCACGGGCCGCAGGGCAATGTGCTGGCGCCCCAGAGTGGCGGCCGCTGCGCAGAACAACAGCATCAGCCCCAGCAGCACCCGACGGTTACCGGTCACCAACAGCACCGCCTGTGACAGCCCGGTCTCCATCAGGGCGAAGGCCTGGACTCCGGGACCATTGAGTGACTGTAGGCGCTCCCACTTGGCGAGGCGGTTCTCGCAGGCGCGGGATGTCGCCATGACCGAGGCACGAATCTGCTCCCGGTCGATCTGATCGCCGAACACATCGGCAAACGGGTCCGCGGATTTTTCCGCTTTTTTGGCTGCGACGGCCAGGTCGACAGCTGCCTTCACGTCGCCGACGACCTGGCAATCCGGCGCGCTGATCTGATCGATCACCCGCAGGTTGAAATAGTCCGGCCAGGTATCACCACCGATTTCCAACAACCGCGAGTGCAAGGTCTCGCCCACAGACGCCAGTAGCGTCAGGACCAATATGACCAGCATCGGCACGCTGGCAAGGGTGAGCGACCGGGTGCGACTGCTCGCCGCAGGGTACGTCCGGGAGTCGGTGGTCATGGCTTACTCCACCGGGTTACTGCATTCCTCCCGGCTACCGTCTGTGCGGCACCGGATCTTGCGTTGCAGGGTCAGCATGTCCCCGCTGTAATAGCCTTGCTCGCGCAACTCCAGCCGCGCCTGCTGCATCAGCGCATCGTATTCGCGGCGGTCCTCAGCGGGAATCTCGATCCACCATTTGTCCGGCACTTTTTCTTCTTCCATGCGGACACGGCTGATGATTTCATCGAAGCCCTGGTGGAACGCCTCCCGCACGAACTGCGCCAGTTCGTTGGGAATGACCTCTTCGCGGCCGATCAGCTGCATGGTGATATGGGTCAGCGGCAGATCGATAATGCCGCCATCGGGCTCCAGCCCTTTGTGCAGCTCCAGCACCTCGTAGGCCGCCAGTGGCGCTGCCAGCACGTCGACCACGCCGGTATTGAACATGTTGGGGGCATTGACAATGTCGGCCACCACCGGCGTTGCCCCGACGCCGGAAATCATTTCCGCCTGGGTGGGGTCGTAATCCAGCACCACCACACGCTTGCCGGACGCTTTCGCCAGGGTGTTGATGCTGCGGTCGTTGACAAACACATGGGCGGCGCCCGCCGGCGCGATGCCCATCACTACGTAACCGTTACTGACCATCCGATCCGCGCTGCGGGGATCCGCCATCAACTGGAGGCCCAGGCGCATCTGCTCGCGCTCAGGGAAGCCGCCAATGGAATCCAGGGTGCCGGTGTACTTATTGAACAGCCGCGCCCGCAGCCCGCTCATCAGGGCGGCGTCACAGGTGCCGGATTTGAGCTCCTCCACCATCACAGATTCGCTGGTGTAGGGCACCATTTCCACGTTGATACCGTACTGGAGGATTTTACGACGCTGATCCTGAGCCGCGCCGTAAATGGGGCCGGAACGGCCAAAAATATCCCAGACGCACACCCGGTAGATGCGGTCTGGCTCCGTCTCCAGCCCGGTCAATTCCTGCATGGCGTCAATACGCTCTTTGAGTGGCAGGCCCTGGTCATAAACCTTTGCCCGCAGCTCGTCATTGGCCCCGGCCAGAACCGAGAAGCACGACACCACAAGGGTGGCAATCAGAAAGAGGCACCGGGTAACCCGGCGCAGCGGCGATGTTTGAAAGGCAGAAGGCATCATTATTGTTATCCCAAACTGAATAGCTGTTCGTTCAGGGTAACAGCGATCCTTCCATGCCCCTCTGTCTCTGGTGGCAGAGGGGCACTGGCAGATTTGTCAATCGGCGGGACGGGAGACGGGTGCCTGCACGTTGGATTTGGGGATGATGCTGCGGCCGTATACGGCCAGCAGGAACCCGATCGGGAACATCAGCACACCGTAGACCGCAGCGGGAATCGACATGGCACTGGACTCCAGCAGGGTGAGTGTGACCATCAGCGCAATGGTGCTGTTTTTCACCCCCAGCTCCACCGCAACCGCCAGCGACTCGCGCTGGGTCAGCCCCGCCACTCGCCCGGCCAACAGGCCCAGCGAAATGCCCGCGACGTTCAGCAGCAGGGTCGCGGGACCGGCCTGCTTGAGCAGATCCCAGATCTGGTCTCGCACGCCGACAATCAAACCGACAATCAGCACCGCCAGCACCACCCCGCCAAAAATGCTGACCACGCTTTCTGCCTTCCTCGCCAGCGCGGGCTTGCGGGTGCGGAAAATCATGCCAATGGCCACCGGGAACAGCACAATGCCAACCAGCATACCCACCGTTTTACCCACCGGCAGCACGATGGTTTCCTGGGTACCCATGTAGAGGTCCAGCGCCATGTTGATGAACAGCGGCAGGGTCAGGATGGTAATCAGACTGGCGGTAACCGTCAGCACGATCGACAGCGCAATGTTGCCCCGGGAGAGCAACACAAACAGGTTGGATGTGGTGCCGCCGGGGCACGCAGCGATAATCACCAGCCCCACCGCAATCGCTGGTGGCACCGCCAACAGGGTGGCCAGCGCAAAAGCAATCATCGGCATCACGAGAATCTGTGCAAAGGTGCCTACAATCAGGCCCTTAGGGTAGACCGCCACCTGGCGGAAATCCCGGACAGTCAGGGTCATACCGATGCCGATCATGATGATGAACAGGGCGATCGGTAACCCGGCAGAAATCAGTGGACTTGACTCCACGGTGCCTCCACATTGTTGTTTTAATGAAGTTAGTCGGCCAGCGAAGTTAGCACAAGGCAACGACGCCTGGTGACAGGCATTTGGCAACAAGATGTAACACAGCCGCCAGCCGTGCGTGCAGGCCAGCGCCGCAACGACAATAAAGCCGAACCTTTGCAGCCGATGAGCGTGTGTTTAACGGTTGTAGTTGCGTATACTTACGCTCCTCATCTAATAAAAATACAAACAGAATCAAGTCGAACGGACTCAAGGACAAGCAAGAGGACACTGAATGAAACGCCTGGGCACACTGGACGCATCCTGGTTGGCGGTGGAATCGGAAGACACTCCGATGCACGTGGGCAACCTGCAAATTTTTTCACTCCCTGACGGCGCACCCGACACTTTCCTCCGGGACATGCTTGCACGCATGAAAGAGGACGGTGAACTCGCGCCCCCGTGGTGCTACAAACTGGGGTATTCCGGCTTTTTCGGACGCCTGGTGGCGCCCATGTGGAAGACCGACAAACACCTGGATCTGGACTACCACGTTCGCCACTCAGCCTTGCCCCGCCCGGGCAGCGAGCGGGAGCTGGGCATTCTGGTGTCGCGATTACATTCCAACCCGCTGGATTTCTCCCGCCCGCTATGGGAGTGCCACATCATTGAGGGGCTGGAGAACAACCGGTTTGCGCTCTACACCAAGATGCACCATTCGATGATCGACGGCATCAGTGGCGTGCGGCTGATGCAGCGGGTGCTGAGCACAGATCCCGCTGAAACCAACATGCTGCCGCCCTGGTCGGTGCGTCCGGAGCGCAAGCGCGGCAGCAAGACCGACGGGGAGGGCAGCATTCCGGCGGCTTTTTCACAGGCCATGGACGCACTGAAGCTGCAGGCGGACCTGACACCACGGCTGTGGGGCGCGATGTCGCGGCTGGTCCAGTCAGCGCGCCACCCCGAAGACGGCCTCACCACGCCGTTTGCCGGGCCGGTGTCGCTGCTGAATCACCGGGTCACCGGCCAGCGCCGCTTCGCCACCCAGCATTATCAGCTGGAAAACCTCAAGGCCTTGGCCCACGCTGCCCAGGGTTCGCTGAACGATATCGTGCTGTACCTGTGCGGCACCGCCCTGCGCCGCTTCCTGATCGAGCAGGACCACATTCCGGACACGCCTTTGACCGCCGGGATTCCGGTCAACATCCGCCCCGCGGATGACCAGGGCACCGGCACCCAGATCAGCTTCATGATCGCGTCGCTGGCCACGGACCAGGCCGACCCGCTGACCCGGCTGGCCCACATCAAGCAGTCAACCCGCCGCGCCAAGGAGCATCTGCAAAAGCTGCCCCGCAAGGCGCTGACCCAGTACACCATGCTGCTGATGTCACCCTACATCCTGCAGCTGATGTCCGGCATGGGCGGGCGTATGCGACCGGTGTTCAACGTGACCATCTCCAACGTGCCTGGTCCGGAGCAGACCCTGTATTACGAAGGGGCAAAACTGGAAGCCATGTACCCGGTGTCGCTGATTGCCCACGGCGGCGCACTCAACATCACCTGCCTGAGTTACGCGGGCTCACTGAATTTCGGCTTCACCGGCTGCCGCGATACCCTGCCGAGCATGCAGAAACTGGCGGTGTACACCGGTGAGGCGCTGGAGGAACTGCAGGGGCTGATTCTGCCTCCAGCGGCGAAGCCCGCTCCCAAGCCGGCAGCGCGACCCCGGAAATCCACGCGCAAGAAAGCCACACCCAAAACCTGAGGCGGCCCCGGCAGCAGGCCGGGGCTAGTCAATGGTCTCCATATGACGCTGCAGGGCGGCCGGATCGGTCAGCATGATCCGGCCATAACCCAGTTGCAGCAGACCCCGCCGTTCGAAATCCTTGATCCATTTATGCACGCCCTGGCGGGTCATGCCCATCATGTTGGCGATGTGCTCGCGGGTGATCCAGATGGTCACCGGCTCTGAGCCTGCTTCTCCGTTGCCCTGGATTTCGGCCAGAAACAACAGGCGCCGGCCAATCCGCGCTGCGATACCCCGCAGCGCATCGTCTTCAATGATCGACATCGCCGCCCACAAACGGCGGCTGACCATATCGAGAATCACCGGGTAGCATTGGGGATGCCTTGCCATCAGCTGACGAAAGGCGTCGCCGGGCATTTCGATCAGGGTGGCCGCCTCGTGCGCGGTTGCCCCGTAAACCCGTCGCATCCCCGGGGAAAACACCGAGTCTCCGAACCAGGTGCCGGCACTGAACATGATCAGCGTGGCCTCCCGCCCGGCCGGATTGACCGAGCTGATTCGCACCACACCGGAGGCAATCACGTTGAGGGTGGAGGTGGCCGAGCCCTTGCTGTAAATCAGCTCGTCCGCCTCAAACCGGCGGATACGGGCAATCGCCGCAAGCTCGTCCAGCGCCGGCTGAGGAAAACCGGAGAACAATGGGCAGTTGGCAAGCACAGTATGAATATCGGTCATGACCCGAATTGTAAACCAATTGACAGTCTTCGCCGATCGCTCTTCCCTACACTCGGAGATAGATCAGGGCATCGACCACAACAAACGCCAACAAGAAATCCGATCAGAGAGGCACGCCATGTCAGCACAACTTTCAATTCCGTCGAAAAAAGCGTCCGTCAGCGAGGAAGAGTGGCAGCTGCGGGTGGATCTTGCCGCCGCCTACCGTCTGGTTGCCCTCTATGGCTGGGACGACCTGGTGTTTACCCATATTTCCGCGCGGATTCCGGGGGATGAGCATCACTTCCTGATCAACCCCTACGGCATGATGTTCGAGGAGATCACCGCCTCCAGCCTGGTGCGCGTGGACCAGGACGCCAACAAGATCAACCCGGACGACTTTGACATCACCCCCGCCGGCTTCACCATCCACAGCGCCATTCACGCGGTACGGGACGACGCCGCCTGCGTGATGCACCTGCACACCACCGACGGCATTGCCGTGTCGGCCCAGCAGGACGGCCTGATGCCGCTGTCACAGCAGAGCCTGTTTGCGCTGTCCAGCCTGTCGTACCACGACTACGAAGGTGTGGCCCTGCGGGAGGACGAGAAAGCCCGGCTGCAGAAAGACCTGGGTGACACCAACTACATGATCCTGCGCAATCACGGCCTGCTGACCACCGGCAGCAGCATAGCCGACGCCTTCCTCGCCATGTACATCCTGCAGACCTCCTGCGAGATCCAGGTTCGGGCCCTGTCGGGCAACCGCCCGCTGACACCAATTCCGGCGGGCATTGTGGACACTATCAAGCAACAGGCCGAGCAGGTCACCAAGGGTCTCGGCGGCAAGCTGGCCTGGCCGGGGCTGCTGCGCAAGCTGGACCGTATTGACCCCGGCTTCCGGGATTGAGAGGAGATTCCGATGAGCCATCAAGCCGAACACCAGGCCACGTTTACCCACATGAAAGACGGCAAGCCCGAGGACTGGCAGATCATCGCCTCGTCGTTCGGCGAGTTCGCCAGGGGTCTGCCCGAGCGTATTCTGGAACACCTGAAGCTGCTGGAAGGAGATTTCGGCGGCTTTCCCGTTGACCGCCTGACCCACTGCCTGCAGACCGCCACGCTGGCACACCGGGACGGTAAGGACGACGAATACGTGGTGTGTGCGCTGCTGCACGACATTGGCGATACTCTGGGTTCCTACAATCACGCCGATGTGGCCGCCGTTCTGCTGGAACCGTTCGTCAGTGAAGCCAATCACTGGATGGTGAAACACCATGCCATTTTCCAGGGCTATTTCTTCTTCCATTATCTGGGCATGGACCGGGATATGCGGGAGCAGTACCGGGACCACCCGCATTTCGAGCAAACCCTCGAGTTCGTTCACAAGTACGATTCGCCGGCGTTTGACCCGGATGCGGAAACCCTGCCGTTGTCCTACTTCGAGCCCATGGTCCGTCGGGTGTTCGCGCAACCGGTACGTTCACTTTACAAGGATGCCGAAGGGGTCATGTGACCCCCGGTTTGCCAAACAACAACAAACGGATTGACCTTCATGCTTGCCAATCTCGGCCTTCTGGCCGGTCTCGTCCTGTTAATTGTCATGGCGCTGCGTGGCGTCAACATCCTGATTGCGGCGCTGATCTCAAGCCTGCTGGTGGCGGTCACCAATGGCCTGGGCATTTCACCGACCCTGCTGGAGCATTTCCCGTTCGGGCCGCTGGGCGCGTTCAGCTT